>CAIVGO010000704.1 GCA_903905445.1 uncultured Bacteroidota bacterium | reverse complement strand
TCGCGGTTTTCCGTCAGTTCGATGGCAGCCGTATCCACGCCGATCATGCGGACACCGTATTTTTCCCAAATACCCTGGTTTTCCGTTTCGATGGCTAAGTTGAGCGCCGTTTGTCCGCCCATGGTAGGAAGCACCGCGTCGATGGTGGGTAAATTCGGGTCGTCCTGGTGATTTTTCAGGATTTGTTCGATACTTTCCACGGTAAGTGGCAGCAGGTAAATATGATCGGCCGTTATAGGGTCGGTCATAATGGTAGCCGGGTTAGAATTGATCAGCGACACCTTAATACCTTCTTCGCGCAAGGAGCGACTGGCTTGGGATCCCGAATAATCGAATTCGCAGGCCTGACCGATGACGATAGGTCCGGAACCGATGATGAGGACAGACTGAATGGAAATATCTTTAGGCATACCGATAGAATTTAGAACGCTGGAACTGTTTTTTGGCTAAAAAAATGCCGGAAACCGGTGCGTAGGCCCGGTTTCCGGCATTCCGAAAGGTTCGTAAACGTGTGCGTGTGCTTCATTTTCGGGGCGCAAAGTTATGGAGGGTTGGGGATTTTTTATGCATGATTGGGTGGATTTTTTTGGATTTTTGTGATGCTAGGCAGGGTGCTGCCTTTTAAAATCTTAAATCCGTAAGTCAAGAACCTTGGCGTAAACCGGAACTTTCAGGTGAAGGAAATTTAACATTGGCTTAATATTGGGGTTTAAAGGAGAGAAAGCACATAAAACATTGACTATTAAATAATTAAAACGTTAATATTTAGATCAGGCTATAAAGAACGTACTAAAAAAGTGGAGGGTGGTTTTGTTTTTCCAGATTGTGTTTTATATTTGTGTCATAAACTTATTACCATTTAGATCATTTGAAAACTTGGGCGCCTTCATCCTACAACGCGCCTTTTATGAATTTAATTAAATGCTATTTCAGCATAGTTGCACAACATGTTTATGTTGTTTTCTAGGTTGTGATGATAATTCTTTAAAATTTATAACACAATGAGCACAAAAGGACCAATTCTCATTTTTGACCGTTCGCTTACCAAAAAAGAACTTGCTGCTGTTCTGAAAATCAGTCCCAAAACCTTGTATAGGTACCTGGAGGAGGCTGGCATCGTCACCGATAAAAAAGCAATGCCGCCAGAAAAATTACTAGAAATTTATGAGAAACTTGGTTGGTATAAACCTTAGTAAGGTACATAAGGTGTAATGTTTTCGCGCGGCCAGCAATATGATTTTCAAATGGATTTATTGTTGGCCGCTCAAAACGTTATTTTGTTTGTCCCAAGTTGTCCCTAGTTGTCCCTAGATGTCCTAAGTTGTCCGATGTTGGCACTTTTACGAATTTATTTGACGATATATCTTTGTGATAGAAATCAATTTACAATAAAAATTTTGATCGCATGAATATTCCCCCTCAATTTAAATATCTCAAATCTCGAATATTTCGATTTGACAATATTGCCACTTGTTTCGTAGACTGTACTTTCAAGGGGAATAACCTCATGAAAAGGTTTTGTTCATTTATAATTATAAGTAATTCAATAATTTTAACTGTTTATGGATCTCCTTCAAACTACTTGGATATAAAAGAAGGATTTGCTCAATTAGATAGTTTTATCAACCAAAAAAATACTGCCGATTGCTCCACAGCAATTGCAGTTTGCAATAAAGACTTGATCGAGATTCAAAGTATCGAATCTTTTGGCCAATTTGAAGATGAGAAACAAGACCTTATATGTAGTCCACAAAAACCATTCTTTGAAACTAATTCCGTTTGGTTAAAATGGCAGATAAATGAACCCGGTTTGGTCGGTTTTACAATACTTCCCTATAATGAAAACGATGATTTAGACTTTGTTTTGTTCAGGGCAACATCTAGCAAGGGCCTTCCATGTGATAATCTGGAAGTTGTTCGATGTATGCGTTCAGGGGCATTACTTGGAACTGAAGATACTTTAAAAAGTCCTTGTTTAGGAGCAACAGGCTTAAGCATAAGTGGTACAGAGGAAAGTCATACAACTGGATGCTACTCAGATGAAACTAATTTTTTGAGTCAGATTGAAACAAAAAAAGATGAAGTTTATTATCTATTGATAAATAATTACAGGTCACACAATGGATTCGCCTTGAATTTTGAAGGAGGCTTTTCCTTCAATTCAGAATTTGGAAACTGTGCGTCAATTACCAATGCATCTAAACAATTGGATAACAACGGTTTTTATATTTCAAATATATATCCAAACCCAACTTCTGATAAATTAGTTATTGACCTTGAAACAGACTTATCAAACCTACTAAATATCGAAGTCATTTCAATGAATGGCATTTCTAAAAGTCAAGATAAGGCATCATTGAAAAATGGGAACAACACTATTTCAATAGTAACAAGTACTTTATTACCTGGATCCTACCTTTTGAAGTTGACTACCTCTACGCATTCTGAAGTTGTCAGATTTTTTAAAGAATAGAAACCATGTTCGATTGCCCTTCTGGATTTTAGATTCAATTTTTAAAATATTACCTCAACTAAAAATTTGTACTTCTCATGCAGAAAGTTACATATTTCATCATTATTGCTTTTATTTTGCCTCTTTTTCTTTTTGCTCAATCAAAAAGAGAAATGCAATTGACATCGTCAACTGATCAATTTATTTTTGAGACTTTAGTCCAAGAATTTGAAGTCCCCACAAATGAACTATATTCAAATGAACCAGCATGTTCATTGCCTACAAATGTACGCGCAACTAATACTACTGGAAATGAAACTTTAATTTCTTGGGACGGCTTAGCCCCTCAACCTGAATTATTATATTATAGAGTTCGTTACAGGCCGCAGGTTGGGACAAAAGATTGGCAATTTATTTCAGTAAAGGACGGAAATCAGATTCTTCTTCAAGGTCTGGAATCTGCTACAAAATATGAAGTAGAGGTACAGAAAATTTGCTATTGGAAAGATGGTAGTGAAATTTACTCTGACTGGGTGCCTTCCTCATTACCAATTGAATCAAAAGTAACATTGCCCACCTTTACCTGTGGATCAACGTACCAATATACGACACCTAATTGTGAAACGACCAATCAAGTTGTTAATGGAGACCATAAATTTAGTGTTATTTATTATGGAGGCTTCCCAATCGAAATTCAATCGATCACATCGGACTCAAATTACGTAAATGGTATATTAGAAGTTAATTGGAGCGGTACAGGCTTAGTACCGCTGCCATTTGGGCTAAATAAATATGCAACTGTTTCGTTTTCAAGTATTATTGTTAATTTAAATAACCAAGTTTGCTCTACAAGAGGAATCGAGGTTGAACGAGATGTACCACCTAATTTACCCGAATTAATACCTTCCAACGGATATGGAAATGCAGAAATTTGTGTTCCTAAGCCATCTTCAGAAGGCTTTGATTCGTCAGGCATAAACAAAGTAACAGGGCTTCCATGGGATACTTATGGATTTGGACAAAATGGTAAGTACATAAAGATGCCTCCATACCAAGGTTATCTACCGGGCTTTCCAATGGATACTACCCTAACTTATGATCCAAATGGCTTTAATGCCCAAGGTATCAATGCTATTACTCTAACCGCTTTTAACCCCAATGGCTGTAGTAGAGATAGTCTTGATGTAAATGGACAACCTTGCAACCCGACTATTCCGCCTTATTCGTGGATGAATTCAAGTGCAAACAATCCTCAAACAGCGGAGGGCCTGGCGTATGCTGCTCAAATAAAGGACTCATTGAATATTTATTTAATACAAATATTGAATTCCTTAAATGCGGCAAATACCGTAAAATTAAATATTCAGGTTGGTAAGTGTGATAGTATTCGGACTATTATGCAAACAGATGTTACTTTATCCGGCGTCAATAGTACTTTCGTATTTGGACCGGATAATAAATATTTTGATCCTGGAATGCATCAGAATTTTTCGGCACCTCCTCAATTATTGATTTCATCTTCCTGGGATCATGACCGAAAGCCATCAATAATAGATCTTGAAAAACAGCATATTGTTTTGTATCATTGTGATATAAAACAATATGAATTTATACACTTAGAAGAGGTGATTTCCTCTTTTTTATCTGGATCTGGATTAAATGATTTGCATGATAAAATAATTGATTTAATTACGCGTCAAAACGCAGAAACAATAACAAAATTTATTAATGATCAAGCTTATTTTATTACCTGGTTGCGTGATCAAGTGAAAATTACAGTTAGTTATAAATTTATTGAACTACATGGAAATGCCACAGTTGGTATTGATGAGTATGAAGAAAATCCTTTTTTAAATAAACATGATACAAAATATAAAAACAACACCAATAGGTCCGGTTTTTCTACAACTAGTTTGTTGGCCTCAAATGATTTATCCTTAGAATTATTTTCTCAATCTCAAGAAGTAACTTCAGAAGACTTAAAATTTGAATATCTTCAAGGTTTTAAACGTATTAATGGTGTTAACCGGGCGTTTTATTTAGAGGCAGTTGCAAATGCTCGGAATGCCAATATGGTTACTACTCAGGCTAATCCATATTTGATGCCTATTGAGTTACTAAGTTATGGTGAGGATGGAAAGGGATTTCGAATCTATTTGGACAACATTCAGTTCTTCAATGATCATCCTGCTACGATGGATGTGTTTATCATTATAGATGTTCCTTTTAATGGTCAACGTATTGCATTTGAATCTATTGGGGTCTCTTTTACACCTTATGGATTGATGACATCGAATGGAATTAGACTCCAAATGAATAGTGATTTTGCAGTCAGAATAAGTAATAATGCCCGTTTAATCCTAAAAGGAGGCGCAAATACCTACGTAAAAATGGATTGTTTGGGCTTTGCAGGCATGGGTATTGAAGCAGATGTAGAGTTATGTAGAAATATTGTAAAACCTATCGACCCAATCACCCAAAAAGTGCTGCCAGAGCCCAAACGCGTTCAAGGCCATTTTATAACAACCATGTCAAGTTGGTCTTCTCTGTATGTAAAAATTGGAATAGATCCGTTTGTAATTACAGGCGTAGAAGATGTCAAATGGAAGGTGGATTCGATCGTTCTTGATTTAAGTGAAACAAATTCCCCTAGTGGCACGCCACCTCCTGGTTACGAAACCACCTTAGCCAATCATACTGGTTTTAAACCACTTTGGAAAGGATTTTATGCGAAAGATATTCAAGTGACCTTGCCCCGTAGGTTTAGAAAAGATAATACACCTTTAGTAGTTGGGGTACACAACCTTATCATAGATCCGATGGGTGTTAGTGGTGTCGTTACTGCTACGGATTTACTTCCCTTGAATCAAGGAAACGCTGATGGGTGGGGAATGTCGATTAAGAACTTTGAACTTACGGTTTTGATGAGCAATGTCAGTAAAGCAGAATTTGATGGTAAAATTCATGTTCCGCTTTTCCGAGATTCAACGAATACCACAAACACACTTAAGCCGGAAGATTGTTTTAATTATACTGCCCGAATTGTACCAAATAGTATATACCAATTTACCGTTTCGCAACAAAAAGGTGTTGTATATGCCGCTGATATGTGGAAAGTTGGCTCTGTTCATTTAGATAGTTCTTTAGTTCAGTTGGCATTTGCAAATGATTCTTTTAGTGTATTTGCCAGACTAAGTGGAGGGATATCCTTGAATGCAAATATCAGCGCAAATTTGCCTGTAACAATACCATCCGTAACGTTTCAGCGATTGGAAATTTCGAATAGGGCACCTTATTTTAGCCCTGGTACTTGGCAGTTTCCTGTTAAAATAGGTGCAAAATTCGCTGGTTTTGAAATAGGCGTTACTCAAGTAGGAATGACAAAAACTGAAGTTGAGGAGCCTGCGCTAAACTTCGACGCATTTATTCAAATTACAGACTCCACATACAAGGTTTCTGCAAATGGGGGGTTTAGTCTTGTAGGTAGACTAGAAGTGATAGATGGTGAGCAACATTGGCGATATAAGCGGCTACGAATTAAAGAAATAGATATAGATGGAAACTTCAACGGAGTTGCTAAAATCCACGGATTTGCCAAATTTTACGAAGGGCATCCAACTTTTGGAACCGGATTTAGAGGTGCATTAGATGCAAAATTTGATATTTTAAGTGCAGAAATAAAGGTAATTGGGCAATTTGGAAGGGTGAACAGTATGAAATACTTTATGGTAGATGCCTTATATTGTGCTGATGCAGGAAAAGGGATTAACCTGGCAGGAGCGTTTGAACTAACTGGAATAGGCGGCGGCGCTTATTACCACATGAGTCGACCCGACCAAGCAATTAATTTTGGTGGATGTGGTACTCCTATTGATACAACATTGGGTGTTTCCCTTTCAGGAATTCATTATTTGCCTACGGACACTGTACTTTTTGGGATTAAACTTACAGTTGCAGGGGGTACAACTGGATCACCGGAAGCATTCAACCTTAACGCATCCATTGAGTTTCAATTCTCTTCTGGTAGCCTGGATAAAATATGGCTAAGTGGAAACGGTAAATTTATGGCCCCCTTGGATCTAGAAGGAGTACCAACCTATTTGAAAGACCAACTCCCCAATAACAATGCTGCAGTAAGTGCTAATGTCGATATTTTACTCAATTTTGAGCAAAAAATATTCTCTGGAACCTTAGAAACCTACATGAATGTTGCCGGAGTACTTATTGGCGCAGATCCAGGTAAACCATTCCGAGTTTGTTTTGCCGAGGTGAAATTTGCCCCTAACGAATGGTATATCAAAGTAGGGAGACCCAGCCAACGCGTTGGTATTAAAGCGATTATACCAGGCATGGACAAACCTTTATATGAATTTTTATCCTATCTTCAAATAGGTCAAAATATAGATCCACTACCGGAACTTCCTCAAGATATTCGCGAAGTATTAAAGAATCATGGTGAAACGGAAGAAGATTATAACGAAAGCAGGATCAAAACACAATATAATGGCTTTGCATTCGGGGTGGATGTGCGCATGGGAGGCAAGTTTAAATATCTGGCGCTATACTCACAAATGGATGCTCATTTAGGATTTGATCTAAATGTTGCTAAAAGTGTTACGCCGCTTCTTTGTAATGGCGAACCTTTCGGGATCAATGGCTGGTATGCCCAAGGTCAGATTTACGCGTCGTTATCAGTTGAAATGGGCCTGGAAGCAAAAATATTTGGCTCTAAAAAGCAGTTTAAAATATTAAGTGCTATGGTAGGCGCTGCCTTGGAAGCCAAATTGCCCAATCCGTTCTGGGCGCGTGGACAAGTCGCCTATCAATTTAATATCATGAATGCTATCAAGGGGAATGGTAATTTCAGGTTCGAAATTGGTGAAAAATGTGAATTTACTTCGGAGGGTTCTGTTGCCGATAATATTGCTGTAATACTAGATGTGCGGCCAGGAACGAAATCTGAAAACGTACATGTTTCAAGCACTCCAAATGCTACCTTTAACTTCCCAATTGGAGAAACCTTTAGTTTTGAAGAATTAAATGGCGGAAATAACGCTTTCAAAATCATATTAGATACCGCACAACTGTATTGGAGAGGCTATTCAATTCCTATTCGCGAAAAAACCTGGACCGCCGACAAACAACAGTTGCGCCTTAAGCCAGAAAGTTTTTTGCCAGGAAATGATACCATCCAAATGATTGTATCGGTGCATATTGATAGTAATGATGTAACGATTGGCCGGGAAAGACGTGCTATTTGGTTCAAAACTGGAAATGGGCTTAAAACGATTATTGCATCCAATGTAAAAGGCTCATACCCTATGAATGGCCAATATAATTATTACAGAAATGAGTTGCAAAATGGTAAAGGCTATATCCAGCTTGATCGGGGACAACCTGACGTAATGCTGCCTGATGATCCTTATATAAAAGTAGCGCGCTTTAGAAAATCCGGCGGAAATTGCCGGTTTGTGAAATTAGAATTTTCATCTGAAAATTTCTGGGATAAGAAAGTTGAATTCCCCTTGCCTGATGCGTCCTTTTTTGAGGCTGACAAAGTGTATGAGATGCAAATTGTTGACTTTCCTAAAAATGACCCTAAGTGGGGTAGCGATTTTTCTGGCCCAGCACCATGTACTTGTGCAGGTTGTATTCCTCCACCTGTTACCACTACCCCACCAGTTTTGGGTGGAATATTAACGACAAGTGTGACCAACTCCAACCAGGATGATGGCCTTCCTCCTGCCAATAACAATCCAGCCACTGTCGTCACAGAAAGAATTGTGTATAGTGCTTATTTCCGGGTAAGTGAATTTGACCGCTTTGCCGATAAAATGGAGGTATTGAATATTAGTATGCCACAGGTAAAACCGGGAAGTTTGGCCGAAGAAGCACCCGGAATACCTGGTGACCATGAGTTTGAGGTTCCTAATGTAATTGAACCCTTTGATTGGTGTGATTTGAAGTTTATGGATCGGAAGATTAGTTTTGAAAACGGTCTTTCTCTGCCTTATCCAACTTTTTTAACATCAATACCTAAATTGTATTTAGAACCATTTTATCTTCCAAATTTTAATTATAACTTACCAGAGAATATTGTAACTACTAAAATGCCTTCAGGTAAATTCTATTTCCCTGTAGAAAAATCTATTGAGATATCCTCTTCTAACAGTACAAACTTAAGAATTACTAAACAGCATTATCTAAATGGTATCCCAACTGATTTTAGAGGGCCGCAAAAAGTGAAAATTTTTGTAAAAAAATCTTTTTTACAAAATGCAGAAGGATTGATTGAAAGTAAAGCAGTATTTGAATTGAAGTATATGAATCAAATTAGGAATGCTGCTGAATGTCCTAACGCTCTAACTGCTCTTTGTGATTGTGAATCTTATACTTCATGGGGGATTTATAAAGATTATGGAAAATTATTATTCTGTAATTCCTCAACGACTTCAGGGACAGTGTCTTATCCATTTAGATTCAGTTATAAATTTCCAGGAACAGATCAAACAATGGGAGGCTCATTTTTAATCATCATCAACCACTAAAACATGAAATTTTTAATTTTATTTGCTTTTTTACTGAGTTTGTGCGCCTTAAATGCTCAAAATCCCATCTTGATTAAAGATATTGTTCCTGGCACAGGGAGCAGCACAATATATGTTCCAGAAAGTTCATTCACCTTGGACAGTTTGTATTTTTTCTTATCTACAGTCCAATCTCAGGAAAATCAGTATTGGATGACAGATGGAACAGAGGATGGAACAAAATTACTAAAGCCTATTGAACCCATTGTTGGAGGATCACGTTTTTACCATCATACGTTTAAGAATATTGCTTATTTCTTAAATTATGATTTTAGTATTGCGGATGGAGTTAGAGAACTTTGGCGTACGGATGGTACTGCCGAAAATACTTATAAGTTTCTGGATACCTGTAACTTATATTGTTCTTTGCAGTCGAATTACATTGAATATAAAAACCAAATACTTTTTACTGGTTTTAGTTCAAATGGAGATGAATTATGGATTACTGATGGGACAATACAAAATACAAAATTACTTAAAGATATTATCCCAGGTGCAATAGGTGGTTTGCCTCAACGTTTTTTTGAATTTAATAGTATTGTTTATTTTTCTGCAGATAATAATGGTAAAAACCGGGAACTATGGCAGACAGATGGCACTTCTGTAGGGACTAAAATATTGTTAGATTTAAATAATAATGATTCATTAGGAACCGATCCAATAATACTAGGTGTATATGGAAATAATTTATATTTTTCTGCTGTAGGTTCTGTGTCTACTGGCCGTGAACTATGGAAAACAGATGGAACAATTACGGGAACTAACTTGGTAAAAGACATCAATACAGGATCTGGAGATGGTGTTTTAAATTCGTCTTTTGCCGTTATTGGCAATAGTCTATTGTTCCCTGCATTTGATAGTATTCACGGACGAGAATGGTGGTTAACGGATGGTACAGAAAGCGGAACACGTCTTTTGAAAGAACTTATAAATTCCAATACGTTTGGATCTGGTTTTAGAATCATTAATGCAACTGATTCACTGGTCATCTTTTGGATAAATGACCTAATCCACGGTCCAGAAATGTGGCGTACGGATGGTACCGAAGGAGGTACTTATTTGTTAAAGGATATTTATCCGGGCTCACAAGGCAGCCTTCAGTCGACCACCATATATCCTAATATTAAATATAAAAATCGAGTGTTTTTTCCTGCTTTAGATGATGTATATGGCATGGAAATTTGGGAAACAGATGGTACTACAGCCGGAACTAAACGGCTAACAGATATGTACTATTTCAATGTATTTCAAGATGATTCCAGAAAGGAAAACTTCCAAATCATCAACAACTACCTATATTTCACCGCTGCCACCGACGAATATGGCTACGAAGTATGGAAACTATTGATTGACACACCCGTAGCAACCCAAAACCCTGCCAACCCGGCGCAATTAAACGTAGAGGTATATCCCAATCCCAACACCGGAAGTTTCCACTTCACAGGCTTTTTGGAAAAGCCCTCCTTCATGCAAGCACGTTTACTGGATTTGCAAGGCCGTGTACTTTTTACCCAACAATTTGAACAAATAGATGGTGCTTTTTTACGCCATATAGAGGCACCACAACTCCCTACAGGCCTATACCTGTTAAATATTCAAACGGAACAGGGCACGCGGACTTTACCCATTTCCATTGTGAAAAACTAATCAATCCTGAAAACTAATTTCATATTATGAACTTTTGTAAATTTTTGTCAGTACTGATTATTTGGGCGCTATTCCAATCTGCCCTGGTCGCTCAAGACACCATGCGGGTTGCAATCAAGGCGATTCAACAAGATGGAGCAATCATTCTTCGGTGGGCGCCGCTTGATTATGCAAGTTGGAAAAAAGGTGTTTATTATGGCTATGATTTAAACAGGTATGTTTATGCTATAAATGGGGAAATTAATGGCATAGATGCATATAATGAATCAAAAGTTGAAATTGGGCATTTCACTGCTGCCCCTGAAGGAGATTGGGCGCAACCAGCATCTACAAATGACCTTTTTGGCTTGGCAGCGAGTTGTATTTACGGGGATAGTCTGGAAGTGTTACCTATTGGAGGTGCCAGTCTGGAGAACATTTACAACAAATCCAAAGAATCCGAAACCCGCTTCGGTTGGAGTTTGTTGGCTGCCGATCAAAATTTAGAAATAGCACAATTGATGGGTTTAGGGTATATTGATAATTTGGTTGATAAGGATATTGAGTACGTGTATGAAATCATTCCATCATTTGAACCTTATGTTGCTGCCGTAACAAGAATTTATTATTTAGGAACAAAAACAGCGTTGCCAAAGCCCCTAAAAACAGGCTTTGAACCCATGGATCATGGTGTATTGCTACACTGGAAACCCGACGAAGCAACCTATACCAGCTTTGATATTGAGCGATCTGAAAATGGAGGGCAAACTTTCCAAAAGATAAATAAAAGTCCGGTTGTTTTTACCTCAAATGAATATACCCAACCAAACGCAGAGGCTACTTTTTTTGATTCCTTAGCAAAAAACACTACAATTTATATATATAGAATTAAGGGACGCAACATATTCGGCATGATCAGCCCCCCATCTGATACCATGCGGGTAAAGGGCAAGCCCGACAAAATGAACGTACTTTGGCATATCGACGAAATTACAGAAACAGAAACCTCCGTGCAGGTGAAATGGGTTTTCCCGGCGGCCTTGCAAAATCAAATCAATGGATTTGAAATTTGGCGCGGTACCAACCAGGAAGGCCCCTTCGTGAAAATTAGTTCCACCCTGCTGGCTACCAATGTGCGCACTTTTGTGGACAATAACCCACTCGTTGCAAATTATTATGTGGTCAAAACCAAAGATGTAAATAACTATCAATATGAAACATTTGCAAGATTAGGGCAACCCAAAGACCATACGCCACCGCTGCCACCCACGGCGGTGCAGGGGGAGTGTACGCCGGACGGCCGTGTAAAAATTAGTTGGCACAAAAGCAGCAGCAACGATGTAATGGGTTATCGGGTATTTTTCTCCAATTTGGAAACGGATGAATACTTCCAGATTACTTCCGTTTGGATACAGGATACCTTCTTTTATTGGCAAACTACCATGAACACCCTATCCGAAGAAATCTGGTTTGGGGTAAAAGCGCTTGATTATCGCCAAAACCAGTCTACCATGTCGCAAGTGACCCGGGTAACAAGGCCGGATATCATTCCACCATCTCCACCCATCATTAAAAAGGTGAACGCTTTTGCTAATGGTGTAAGGTTTGGCTTCACGATGAGTGGTAGTAAAGATGTTGCATCCTACCGATTTGAACGAAAGCGACAAAATATTCCCGGTTGGACCGCACTGACTACTTTTCCTGCCTCCGCGCCGGTATATGATTATTATGATACTTCGGGCGACAAACGAAAAGTATACGATTACCGCTTGCTAGCAATAGATGACGCTGGTTTGGTTGCATCCTCCGAAATTGTAAAGGCGCAACGCATAGATGACGGTTTACGCCATCCGATCCAAAACCTTGTTGCACAAGTACTGAACGATAGCAAAGTAGTTACCCTGCGTTGGGATTATACCTATGACGAGGATGTGATCGGGTTTGAAATATACCGTGCTGTGCAGGATTCAAACAAACAACGGTCTTATGCCTTCTTGCCTTTTCCGCAGGTGAAAAATACCAATCCGGGCTACGAAGGCACCTTGATCGTCAATGGCAACAATATTCAAGGCGGTTTTTCGGATTACGATGTGAAATTTGATGCTCCGCAACTCAACAACTTCCAGTTTTTTGTAACAGACGGCATGACGGCCAACCAGGCAATTCCCGGCCAGACCCAAAATGGGGCCACCGTGGGCACTTTTACCGTGCCGAACCCGAACAATATGAACGGACAATCCACCAGCCAGCCTTACAAACTGTATTATTGGGTAGTAGCCCGCTATGCCGATGGCGGTGCTTCCCCGATTGCAGGTTGGGTTTTGGTGGTGATGAATTAATTTGAAAAACAAAGATTATATAAACTAAACGCCGCCTGTAGCAGCAGTCTTAATTGTATGAAAAACAATACCATATCCTTGCAAACCCGCATTTTGCGCTCCCTTTTTTTGTTGCTTGGTTTAATTTTTGTATGTTTGAACCCGGTTTATGGGCAGAACTGTTATGTTCGGCTGTCGGATGTATCAGGTATAACGCCAACACAAGCACAATTGGACTCTTTGGAATATGCGGCTTGTCGTTTGCGCGATAGCTTGCCTACTGAATTTCAAAGTACATTCAAGGTGTACGATTTTGGTTTTTACCTACACAATGAAACCATGGTAGGAGGCTACCCGGAAGCATTTCAAAAGGCAATTGACCTGGCGCAAGCAGGCAGTCCGTATTATTTGCTTTTTGGGAAGCAAACGGATAAAAACGGGGTGTACACTCGGTTTTGGGTAGATTTAAAGTTGCCGGATACGGGTTCGTTTGAATGTTTGACACCTTCAAAGAAAAGTGTAATCAAAGAAACTGTTAGATTGAAAACTGAGGGGAGCTACGTTGAATTAGGAAGTAAATCTATTCATTACGGAGAAGCCGAAATAGCGGGTATGAATTACCTAAAGACAATTTTCAATTCCATTCTTTCTGGAAATTGTTGTCTAATAACAAGAAGCGAGATTGATGGAATTTTACTTTCT
>CAIVGO010000703.1 GCA_903905445.1 uncultured Bacteroidota bacterium | reverse complement strand
CCACCAAAAACAAAAAAGCCCAGACTTAACGAGCATAATACGTTAAGTCTGGGCCAACACAAGCAATTATAAGCTACTCACCAAACACGATTCCCGTACGTACGCCGTCTTTTCCACGTACGGACACCAAGTACATGCCAGCAGCCAGGTTGCCGCGGGCGAAGGTCACGGATTCTTCGCGAATCTGTTGGAAAGAACGTACCACCCGACCCGTCATGTCGCTCAAGGTAATACTGAGGGGCTCTGCCTCCGGATTGGCGAAAAACACCTGGAAGGACTCCTGGAAAGGATTTGGCTGAATAAACAGTTCGCTGTTGCGCAAATAGGCTGTTTTGGTGCCTACGGTAGAGGTATTTACACAGTTTTGATCGCTCACCAACCCTACATTACGTTGGTATTTGTCGTTGACGATGGTGGTAACCGCTGTAATACAAACTTTTGGCGCAGGTACACCACTATAATGTATGCGTACCAAACCGCCTGGCAGGATATTTTTCTTAATGCTTGTTTCGGTAGGAGAGAGCGCGATGATTTCGCCCGATTGGTCAAATGTAATAACGCCATCAAAAGCAGGGGACAGACTTTCCACCGAATCAATGGTAATACCGCTCACATTGAACTCATAGCCCATTATTTTACTGAAAGGATTGACTACTTGCACATCAAAGGTTTTCGCAGTTTCATCCAAAGCGCCCGGAAGCAGATAGACCAGTTCTTTTTCGTTTAACAAACCCGCCGGGAACTGACAGGCAAACCGAACGCCCCAATGGTTGGCGTCGTTTTCGTGCAGTTCGCATTCTTGCAACAAAGCGGCATCGTATAAGTCTATTTGACTGTCATCATACAGGTCGCTGCAAGGGGTTACCGCTGCGGTATCGGCCAACGCTGCTGTCAAATAGGCCGTTAAGTCAACATCCGTGCGCAAGGAATCTTTGTTCCAGTCGCCACGCAGGGCTGTTCCGGCACAATTTCCTTCACAATCCAGGCGCGCATTGCCCAAGGGCATACCATAACAGTCTACTACCGGTGGACAGTCTTGGTCTAGTACTTCTATGATAGGGAAAATACCAGAATAGGAAAGTTGAAAACAAGTCTGACCCCAGTTGTTCGTAAAATCTGATTCAATACGGCCTATTTTATCCGGACTCTGATCCCAGTTTACGCGCACCACCAAGGTATATACGCCTGGCTGCAAATCGGTGATATCAATCCATTGGCAAGGCAATCCCGAGTCATAAATATCCCCACAACCTGCTGCAATACCCATATTGTCGCAATTGTACTGTCCGTTACCGCCATTATCACATTCCAAATCTAATACACAAAAGCCATTTTTAGAACCGATGGGCACTATATTGCCATTATTATCAAACAAGAGGTAATCGGCATATCCTTTATAGTGCCAGTGGTTGTGGCACGGATCCCAAACAAATTGATCGGTAGGCGTATTCGGATCGTCCGGGGTTTCTCCAATAAAGTAATCCGAGTTACCATTGTTTTTGATGTGGGTGGTAAATCGCATGATATATCGATTGCCTGTACCCCGCAAACAACCCTCCTGCACCATACAAGCATCGGCATTGGCTATAAAATCGAGTTCTACCGAATTGCGCAACACCGATTCCAATACGACCAAATCGGGCGTATTTACACATTCCGGACTACCATAGTAAATACAAGTATCCGAAACAGTTGCCAACGGATTGTAGTTACAGGCAATTGGATCGGTGCAACCAGTCACCGGACCAGCGTATTGAATGGAAAACTGAAGCGGAACATTGTTGCAATTACCAGCGGCATACTTCATGCGAATGAAATATTGTTTGCCTCCTGCAAGGTATAAAGTTGCGGTCGCACCATTATCACAACCCTTACTGGCAAAAAAGATCGCACCTGTCTGGTTTTCTGAAAGCGTAATGCCCTGACAACGGTCGTACACCCAAATTTTGGATGGACACTGGTTGCCCAAATCGCAAGTGCTAATCACATAAGTACCCGTTTCCTGTGGCGTGAAACTATACCAAGTTTCGTAAGCAGTAGGGTTGGTACGCACGCCCATCGTATCAATGGGGTAGGGGTTGTCGCAGAAAAAACCAGGCGGGCAGCCAAAACGAACCGTCTCTTCAAAATTAAAAATACCCTGCAGGTTTTGATAAACCAACGAATCATCGATAAACAAGCGATAGTACCCATCCGGGGAAATACCATCACCAAATGCATCTTTGATTTTAAAAATGGTACACTGATTATCTGGAACACAAAACTCCAAGATTTGAAAGGTGTCCGAACTGAAGCCACCTGAAAACAAGATGGTACCCGATTCGGTACCTAACTCATATTGCGTTTCACTGAAATATGGATCTGGGTCAATTTCCAAACGAACATACCGCTCATTTGGACCGCATTGGGCTTTGGATTCGAATGAATTGCCAATCAACAAGAGCAGTAGGCCAAGTAGATGTAATCGCATATTTATTTAGTTTCAAATGTTTGAAAAATCGGGTAAAAGTAGGTCCATTTTGCTATATCTTGTTTCATAACGTGGATTTTCGCTCAAATCAAACAATATTTTCTTTTGAAAGCACCCGTTTAATTTAATAAAAACGAAACATAACGGGCCAAACAACGTTTTTATGCTGTAAAAATAACTTCTACGGTGGAGCGAAAAGCAACAATTCGGCCCACTTCAAGTCTAATAACCGATTAAATCAATTACCCCAGGTATGCGCTTGCTGTTTCTGCCACTTTGGCTCTTTCTTTCCATGTCTTTATTCGCGCAACCCAAAGATGGTTGGGCCTTAAAAAATGAAAAAGAGGGCGTAAAGGTTTATTATAAAAACTCCTCCAATATTCAGGAAATCAAACTAATCACCTCCATCAATTCGAGTATGAGCGGGATGGTGCAATTGTTTTCTGAAGTAGACTTATACCCAAAATGGGGCTACAAAATCATTGAAGCGCGGCTATTGCACCGGGTTTCGGCTACTGAAATGTACTATTATTCCAAGATAGACTTTCCATGGCCGATGAGCGATCGCGATATTATCATGCATTCCAAAATGACGCAAGATCCGGTTTCAAAAAAAATCGTGGCCATCAGTGTCGCAATGCCCGATTACTTGCCGGTAAATAAGGATGTGATCCGTATCCGAAACGCCAACACCAATTGGACTATTTTTCCAGGTACGAATGGCTGGCTTTACAGCGAATATTACATTTATTCTGATCCAGGCGGCAGTATTCCTGCATGGCTGATCAATTTAGCGATTGATGTCGGTCCGCGCGAAACCATCAAAAGTATCCGCAATATCCTGAAAGACCCAAAATATCAACGGGTTAAATTGGCCTACATAAAGGAATAATTTAGATTGAAAATAGAAACAGCCCTTTCGCCAACAATATGCCGAAAGGGCTGTTTTGTGTCCATTACGATCGAAACGAACTATGCAATATAAAAGTTTAAGACAGGCTGTCAATGATTTGGAACGCCACGGCATGCTCCTGCGCATCCGGGAAGAAGTGGACCCGAACCTCGAAATCGCCGCGATTCACCGCCAAATTTTTGAACAACAAGGCCCCGCGATTTTGTTTGAAAAGGTAAAAGGCAGCCCATTTCAGGCGGTAAGTAACATCTACGGCACTTTTGACCGCACGGCTTTTCTGTTCCGAAATACACTCGAACGGGTAAAACGGGTAATTGAACTAAAAAAAGATCCAACGGCGGCCTTGAAAAACCCCGGACGATATATTAGTGCACCATTTACCGCTTTGTCAGCCCTGCCGATGCGCAGCTGGAGATCCGCACCGGTGGCATATGGCACTACGCAAATAGACCAGTTGCCGCAAATTAAAAGTTGGCAAATGGACGGCGGGGCTTTTGTTACCATGCCCCAGGTGTACACCGAAGATCCCGATAAGCCCGGCGTCATGCAATCTAACCTGGGCATGTACCGCATTCAATTGTCGGGCAATGACTATATTCCGAACGAAGAAATCGGGTTGCATTATCAATTGCACCGCGGCATTGGCGTACACCACACCAAATACAATGCCTTAGACAAACCGTTTCATTGCTCCATTTTTGTGGGCGGACCACCGAGCCATGCTTTTTCAGCCATCATGCCGTTGCCGGAGGGCTTGAGTGAGTTGTTGTTTGCAGGCATGCTAGGTGGCCGGCGTTTCCGGTACGCACGCACGGAAGGCCATTTTTTGAGCAGCGACGCCGATT
The DNA here is from genome assembly GCA_903905445.1 of uncultured Bacteroidota bacterium. Lineage (GTDB taxonomy): Bacteria > Bacteroidota > Bacteroidia > Chitinophagales > Saprospiraceae > M3007. The sequence continues at coordinate 8,696 of CAIVGO010000703.1, read as the reverse complement.
TTGTGATTACCGGCGAAATTTTGAAAAATATAAAAAAACCGGAAGGGCCTTTTGGCGACCATTTGGGGTATTATTCGCTTACCCACGATTTTCCGGTCATGAAAGTACATAAAGTGTATCACCGCAAAAATCCGCTTTGGCATTTCAGTGTGGTGGGCCGTCCACCCATGGAAGACAGTAGTTTTGGCTGGTTGATCCACGAATTGGTGGCCCCGCTCACGCCGCAGGAGTTTCCTGGATTAAAAGAAATTCACGCCGTGGATGCCGCAGGAGTACATCCTTTGCTCTTGGCCATCGGGCATGAGCGGTATATGCCGTTCCGTCCACGGGTTCCGGAAGAGATTCTGACCATCGCCAACCGTATTTTGGGCAGTGGACAAACGTCTTTAGCCAAATTTTTGTGGATTGCTGCGGAAGATGACAATCCGGCACTGGATACCCATGATTTGCCCCGCTTTTTTCAACATATGCTTGAACGGGTCGATTTTACCCGCGATCTACACTTTTACACCCGTACTACTATGGATACCCTCGATTACTCCGGAAGCGGCTGGAATGCGGGTTCAAAAGTGGTCATTGCTTGTCGGGGTGAAAAAAAACGCGAAGCAGGCACCCGTTTGCCCGAAAATTTTGATTTGCCGCAAGGTTTTTCCAATCCGGTCTTTTGCATGCCTGGCGTTTTAGCCATCAATGCACCTAAATTTGAAATCATCTCTGAGGCGCAAAAGCAGGCAACGGAACTTTGTACCTGGTTGGAACGTTACGATCTCAGCACCATACCGATGATCGTTTTGGTGGATGATGCTTCGTTTACCGCCGCTACGATCAACAATTTTGTTTGGGTAGCCTTCACCAGGGCCAATCCAAGCCATGATATATATGGTGTGCAATCCTTTACCGAACACAAACACTGGGGCTGTAAAGGTCCGCTGGTGTTGGATGCCCGGAAAAAACCACAGCACGCGCCGGAATTGATCCCGGATGCCGATATGGAACAAAAGGCAAAGCAACTGCTACAGGGTTATGGGTACTAAATGAAATAAAAACCAATTTTGTGAAAAAATTTCTCTTCAAAGTTTGGAAATATGTTTCAGATGGTATTACCTTTGCCCCGCTTTCGAGAGAAGGATATTTCCGGTAGAAACTGGCCTGTTCGTCTAGGGGTTAGGACACGTCCCTTTCACGGATGAAACACGGGTTCGATTCCCGTACAGGCTACTGAAAAGTAGCATATTGCCTTGTAAGTTAACCACTTATGAGGCATTTTTTTTTGCATTTGTAAATTTGCGTTTCAAAATAAAGCAATGCATTCCAAAGAAGCAATCGCCGAACGTTTTAAAGTATTGCAAGATTATATTTGCAAGCATTTAGAATTGGCCGACGGCACAGGGAAATTTCATGAAGACCTGTGGACCCGCGCAGCAGGTGGGGGAGGCCGTACCCGTACCATCGCGGGTCAACAAATTGAAAAGGGTGGGGTGGCCTTTTCTGCCGTGCACGGTCCGTTGCCAGCGGCGATTTTAAAAAGTATGCAATTGGAACCCGCCGATTTTTTTGCTACTGGGGTATCCATTGTTTTGCACCCGCACAGTCCGATGGCGCCGATTATTCACATGAATGTTCGGTATTTTGAAACGAGCGATGGGCGCTGGTGGTTCGGCGGCGGCATCGACTTGACGCCGCATTATGTAGTCGAAGAAGATGCACGGTATTTTCACGAAGCGCTGAAATCGGTGTGTGATGATTTCCATCCCGACTTTTACCAAAAATTCAAGGACCAGGCCGATGATTACTTTTTTATCCGACATCGACAAGAAACCCGGGGCGTTGGTGGTATTTTTTATGATTACCTCGACGAAAAATCGGGGTTGAGCCATACCCAACTCTTTGATTTTGCGCTTGCTTTGGGCCAACTTTTCCCGCATTTATATGCCGAAATGCTGCAACGGTCCCAGTCACGCACCTGGGGTGAATCAGAAAAACAATGGCAAATGTTGCGCCGGGGTCGGTATGTGGAGTTTAATTTAGTTTGGGACCGTGGCACCAAATTCGGTCTGGAAACAGACGGCCGCACCGAATCCATCCTCATGAGCATGCCGCCGGGCGCCAATTGGGTGTATAATTTTCAACCAGCCCCCGATAGTGCAGAAAGCAAAACTTTAACACGGCTTCAGAAAGGAATTGATTGGCTAAATGCCTAAATTTGTCGGGTGATAAAGAAAAACGAATCGACGCTGCAGGATGCCATGAAAGACATGCTGCAAGAATTTAAATTGGCACCTCAACTCAATGAAGCCAAGGTGAAATCTTTGTGGGAACAACTGATGGGCAAAACCATTAGTACTTACACCGCGAATTTGAGTGTACGAAAAAACGTGCTGTATTTGACCATCCTTTCGGCGCCCCTCAAGCACGAATTGACTTTTGCCCGCGAGAAAATCAAAACCCTGCTCAATGAAGAATTGGGCGAGGAGTTTATCAAGGATGTTGTAATCCGTTGATTTTCTTTTATTTACCCAACATATTTTCGTATAAATCCAGGTACTTGCGCGCTACAATCGCTTCGGTGTAGTGGGTCATCACTTTTGCCCTTGCAGCCTTTCTGTACGCTTCCGTTGCTTGTGCTCCGCTGTTTAGCACCCGCACGATGCCCTCCGCCAAGCCTTTACTGTCTTTTTGCGGTACAATGATGCCCTCGCTTTCGTGGCCGACCATTTCAGGAATGCCCCCGGTATCAAATCCCACCACCGGCGTGCCACATGCGAGTGATTCCATGACGGTATTGGGCAAATTATCCTCTAAGGAAGGAATTACAAAAACATCACAAGCGCCATACACCAAGGAAAGATCTTCCGGATTTTGAATCATGCCCAGCAAATGCACCGGGTAGGGCAGGGACATTAGTGGTTCGATTTCGCTTTTACCCATTACCACAATTTCAATGGCGCAATCCGGGTGCGCGGCTTTAATCATATCGAGTGCTTCCGCCAGATATTGAAACCCTTTGCGTTCTTCCGAAATTTTCATCGCAGCAAACAACAAGGCAAAAGCGCCCGGCTGCATCCCGAGTTCAGATTTAAATTTTTCCCTTGCCGTCGTATCAGAAGGTTTAAATACGGTCGTATCGATCGGATTGGGAATCGCCTGAACCGCTGCTTCCCGCAAGAGCGCGCTCGTGTGCGCGGTATCACGTAGCCAGGTGCTACAGGTAACATATTGAATATCAGCAGGAAACAACCGCTTTTTTCGGTTTAAAACCCGGTAGGATAGGTCCTTATTGGCCGGAAACCGCAGGTACGGACAATTTCCGCAGCTGTTTTTAAAATGGTCGCAGCCCCGGCTATAATGGCAGCCCCCGGTAAAGGTCCACATATCATGCAGGGTCCAAACGATGGGTTTGCCCAATTTTGCCAATGCATGAATGCCGTTTAAACTTAAAAATCCCTGATTGATCCAATGCAAGTGCAACACATCTGCCGCCTGCACCAGGGGATGTTGGGTGATATTTTTACCGAAATTTGCCAGCGAAAAAGAAAAACGTACCGATTTATCGCGTTCAAAGGGCACAAATGACAAGCGTTCGGCATAAAATGGCCAACGATTGCCCGTATCAGCCGCCGTCAATATATCTACCTGTACCCCGGCAGCAGTCAGGGATTTTTGTAATCGACCAGCAGCAATACCTGCGCCGCCTTTTGTATACGTGTTGAGGATTAATACTTTCATATCGTGCGTTGATGCAACAGCGTGTAGTTATGACAACTACTTTCTTTGGCAACAATAATATAGCCAAATTCTATTAAAGCCTGGAGTGCGCCCTGTATGCGTTGCATGTATTTGCCGTCAAAATGGTTTGCCGCCGATTCATCAAATTCAATGCACAAAATATCAATTTCAATTTTATCGGCTATAATTGACTCAATCACTTGATATTCAGCCCCTTCAATATCCATTTTAAGCAAATCAATCCGCGGGTGCCCAGCGCGGGTCATGGCGGTTTTCAGGCGTTCTACGGGCACCTCAATAAAACGGTCAGATTGTTGCAAATTGACCAAAGAGTGTGAAACATAGGCCTCATTGGGCGGGGCAAAAAAGCGTAACTCGGTATCTTCATTCCAGATACCAACCGGATGCAACATGATTTTCTCCGACAAAGCAGGAGGATAAGGTGGGTAAAAACCATCAGGACTGGTGCTACAGGCGCTTGGTTTGCCTGCCAAAATATTTTGTTTTACCCCAAGCACATGATCGATGGAACGCGGGGTGGGATCAAAAATATGGGCCGGACAATTAAATTTTTCAATCAAGGCCAAATCAAACGAAATATCCTCCCCGGCACCGATCAAATAGCAAATTGCATCCGAATGTAAGCGATTTTGAGGGATAATCCACCCGCCATAGGGTGTTCCGAGGCGCATGGTGGCGATCTCAGTGTGAATGGGCAACTTAAGAGATGGCTCGGTCCACTTGTAAAACTTGGTACGAAAACGCCGCAGAATACTTTGCATGAAAAATTACCGTTATTTTGGGCCAAAATTCAGTATTTTTTTGGAAAAAGTTGCATATCCGATGCCTACGAATGTTCCTATCCTGTTTTTAGTGTTTAATCGCCCAAATCAGACAAAAGCGAGCCTGGAACGCATACGCCTTGCGCAACCCAGCCGCTTGTACGTCCATGGTGATGGTCCGCGTGCCGATCGGGTAGGGGAGTCGGAACAAGTAACAGCGGTACGTGGCCTGATTGACCATGGGATCGATTGGGATTGCACGGTTCAAACCCTTTATCGGGACACCAACATGGGCTTGCGGGCGGGTGTTTTTGATGCCATTGGTTGGTTTTTTCAACAGGAACCGTACGGCATTATTTTGGAAGATGATTGTTTGCCGGATTTGAGTTTTTTCCCGTTTTGCGCCGAGTTATTAGAAAAATACAAAGACGACGACCAGGTAATGCATATTGGATGCTCTAATTTGGCCGAAGATTTTACAGAAAAGAACGTGGCGAGTTATGTTTTTTCCAATTTTTCTTTTGTGTGGGGCTGGGCTTCCTGGCGGCGTGCCTGGGAACGCATGGCGCTGGATTTGCCCGGATTGGAGCATTTTAAAGTCCAAAACATGGCGGACACGTACATGTTGGATAAATTTCAGCAAACGAAAGCAGGAACCAACAACTCCTGGGCCTATGCCTGGTTTTATACCATACTGAACCATCGCGGTTTGTGTATTGTTCCTAAAGTGAATTTAGTGGAAAACACAGGCGTTGGCGCAGCAGGTGCAACCCATACCACGGGCAAAAACCGCAGTGCCCAACGCAGGGCACAAGCCATGTCATTCCCATTGGTGCATCCGGCTCAACGCAGGCCGGACCCAAGGTTAGAAACGCATTTTTTTTATACCTCTCAGAAAAAACGATTCCGCCTTTTATTGTGGTATATATTAAAAAAGGTTGGTTTGCGTTAAGCGCACGTTATGAATTATATTATTTACGATCTGGAAGCCACTTGCTGGGAAAATCCCCCGCCAGGCTTTATTCAGGAAACCATTGAAATTGGCGCATTTCGCGTGAATCAGTTTGGGGAAGTGCGGGGCAAATTCAACCGCTTTATTCGGCCGGTGGTGCATCCCACCTTGTCGCCTTTTTGCCGCAACCTGACGACCATCAACCAGGAAGACGTAAACCGGGCCAAAACGTTTCCCGATGTCATTGAAGAGTTTCAGCAGTGGGCCTATATCCATGAAGATGAGTATGTGCTCTGCTCCTGGGGCAACTTCGATCGCCGCATGTTTGCCGCCGATTGCCGCCTACATCGCCTCGATGCAGACTGGACGGAAAAACACGCCAATTTGAAGGAACAATACCGCATCAAAAAACGCATGAAAAAAGGCGTGGGTATGCGCAAAGCCATTGAAATGGAAGACATTGAGTTTACCGGAACCCACCATCGGGGTATTTCAGATGCCGAAAATTTGACAAAATTGTTTTTGAAATACCTCGGCAGTTGGAGTTTGTAAACTAAACCAACCAATTGTTACCGAATTTTTCCCTCAAGTCGATCTACGTATTCAACCGAACCAAGGCGGAATTTTACGGGTATATGGTTGGTTTTAGCCCAGTTGTGTTCAATTTTGCAGAAAAACGGCAGACTTTCGGCCGACCATTTGGGCGGTAAAGCGCATTGCGGTGGCAAAGCAGCTTTGCGATCGGCAGTAATTGGCAGGGAAGCCGGGCGTGCAGGAAACACCCCCATAGGTTGCTGCACCATCAGTTTACTAAACCGATTGTGCAGCCCGACTTGTTGTCCTTGCGCGGAAAAAGCATAAAATCCGAGCAAGGCAGCTATTACGGATTTAAACGCCAGGATCTGTATTTTTTGTGCCTTCATACATTTCGAATTTATGAAAACTGCATTCGAGCGGTCCATTAAACAAGGCCAATCGCTTGGAAGTGCGCAAACCCACCTGCTTTAATGCAGCGCGGTTCGACGAAATCAACCAGGCATCCCAGCCCATCCATTGTTTTTTGAAACGATCGCCAATGGCTTTGTAAAACGTAGTCATATCTTCTACCCGCATCCTTTCATCGTATGGCGGATTGGTAATAAGTACCCCGCTGTTGGAAGGACGCAATAGTTTGTCAAATGCAACAGATTGAAGGCGGATATTGTTTTCCATGCCAGCACCCATAATATTTACGGCAGTTGCATTGCGGGCTCGGCTGTCCATGTCGGATCCGTAAATTTTGACCGGACAAGGCCTGATTTGATCATCGGCAGCCTGTTTTACTTCGTTCCAGAGTGTTTCATCAAAGTTGGGCCATTTGAAAAAACCAAACCCAGCAACCCTTTTATATTGGGGTGGGGTCCGGGTGGCCATCCAGGCTGCTTCAATTGGAATTGTGCCGCTGCCACACATGGGGTCGACAAAATCCCCATCGGCATTCCAGCCCGAAAGCAGGATCATTCCCGCTGCCAGCACTTCATTGAGCGGTGCCTCTACGGTAGCGGTCCTATATCCGCGTCGGTGCAACGAATCACCGCTGGCATCGAGCGCAAGGTCAATTTTTGTGCCCTGCACGTGCACATTGATGCGTAAATGCGGCGATACCACATTCACGTTGGGCCGCCGACTATATTTGTCGCGAAATTGGTCGACCACCGCATCTTTTGTAAGCAGGGCTGCAAATTGCGCATGCCGAAACACATCTCCTTGGGTAAATGAATCGACTGCTATGGTATCCGTGGGGTTCAGGTATTGGCTCCAATCGACGGTGCGCACCCCGGCGTAAAATTCTTTTTCGTTGGTTGCCTCAAAGGAATGGACCGGAACCAGGACGCGCAGAGCACTCCGGGCACTGTAATTGGCTTTGTATAAAATACGGGTATCGCCTTCAAAAAGAACTGCCCGCTTTATTTCCTGTACGTTTTTTGCGCCCAACTGCCGCAACTCTTCTGCCAGTATAGGTTCGAGCCCGTACATGGTTTTTGCAATAAATATTTGTTGTTCTGCCATCATCTTCGCAAAAGTACTGCAATTTTACAGGCTTTATGATGGAAACCGCGATAAATACCACACCACACACCGAAATAGTGTCGCATCCGGGTACAAACCAGGGGATTCGGCTTTTTTTAAAACGCGATGATCTATTGCATCCGGTGGTGCAAGGCAACAAATGGCGCAAATTGCACTTGTTGTTGAAGGCCTTGCGCGCAGATTCTGTTCCGGGTATTTTGAGTTTTGGTGGCCCATTTTCCAACCACTTGCATGCGGTGGCGGCTGCGGGCCAGCATTTTGGTTTTAAAACGGCTGCTATCCTGCGGGGCAGTGCATTGGATGGCCATAATCCTACCCTGCAATTCTTACAGGCGGCAGGGATGGATTGCTTTCCGGTGCCTAAAAAAAGTTATGACCTTGGAATAACTTCGCCTGATATTCAAGCAATTATACAACTGTTTCCTGAATACTATATTTTACCAGAAGGCGGGTCGACGCAATTGGGGGTAGATGGCTGCGTGTCTATTGGACAGGAAATTATCGCTGCTTTTCCGGACGACAAGCCCTTACACGTATGTGTTCCTGCGGGCACGGGTTGTACGGCTGCGGGTACGCTTGCGGGATTGGGAGGCCGAGGTCAACTTTGGGTTTTTCCGGCGGCCCCTTATGGAGTAGATGCAGCAAAAATCAGGGAGTATTGCACTGCTGCCGGATATCGCGCAGATACCCCATTTGAATGCGTGCAGGACTATTTATTTGAGGGATTTGCCCGTTTTTCACCTGTTTTACATGCATTTACAAGCCGTTTTAAACAAGAAACCGGCATTTTACTCGATCCAATTTACACGTCTAAAATGATGTACGGTGTATTTGACTTACTTGAAAAAGGATATTTTCCCGACCAAAGTAAGGTAGTGGCCGTACACACGGGTGGCCTGCAAGGTTGGGATGGATTCCGGTATCGTTTTGGGGCAGCGCTTACTGACCTTTGATTTTTTGTAAAAGCGCTGGTTTTTTGCTCAAGTCGTACGCTTTTTGCCAATAAGGTACCGCATCGGCGCTTTTGCCTTTGGCGGCCAACAAATCACCGTAATGTTCGAGCACTGAAGCATTTCGGTCACCCCCGACCTTTAAAATCTGGTCGTACTGGGCAGTTGCAGCATTAAAATCCTTTTTTAACAAAGCAATTAAGGCCAATTGATCCT
>CAIVGO010000702.1 GCA_903905445.1 uncultured Bacteroidota bacterium | reverse complement strand
TTTGCCTAATAAAAATAGGCAGGAACAACAAAGTGTCCCTGCCTAAAGTGCATAGTCAACTAAGGACTTGCTTGAAGAGCAAAAGTACAAAAATCTTTGGAAATAATTTGGTTGTGCACACAGCACCTCCGAGCTACTCCGTGGAACCCTCCTTTTCTCTTAAACCTCTTTTTCCTCCCGCTTCAATAAATCCCGGATTTCAGCCAACAAGGCTTCACTAGGCGTAGGAGCAGGCGCGCCCGCAGTTTGGCCAGCCAAACGCAAAAGAATAAAAAGCGACAATCCGACTAACAGGAAGTCAACGACCGCCTGTAAAAAAGCGCCGTAACCGATAGAAATACCCGCAATTTGGAAGGAAAGTGTAGAAAAGTCGATGCCGCCCAAGATACCACCTACCAAAGGCATGATCATAGAGTCGACAAGTGCGGTAACGATTTTACCAAAAGCAGCGCCGATAATCACACCGACGGCAAGATCGAGGACATTGCCCCGCATCAAAAAAGATTTCAATTGTGCAAACATATACCCAGATTTAAATGGATTTGAAGGATGGATGGATAAAAAACTTGATTTTCAATGGATTAGAAGACAAATGTTTTCGTAACCACTTTGCGTTGACAATAAGGTGGTTGATTGAACCAAAAAATGGTCGGATTTTGTAGATGGCCTGAATAAATAGAAAAGATGATTAAAAAGGCCAATAACAAAACCTTTTCAAAATAAAGCGCGTGCAACGTTAGGGATTATTTGTTATTTGAATGTAGTTTTTGACTTTAAATATAAAAAAAATATGATTTGGCACGGAGTAGATCTTGTGTAATAGGTACGATTTTTGCGTTAAACCACTTCGAATTCGGTGTTAATCATTTGCAAACCTGAAAATTACTTCAGCGCTCCCGTTTGAAATCATGTAATTTTGTGCCATGTTCCACTGAGAACATATGTTCTTCGAAATTTTTCAACTACCTTTTTACATCTGACATGGAAAGAAGTAAACAAGTCCAGATCGGTCTTTTAGGCCTGCTGGCAATCCTCCTGATCGCCAATCTTTTTGGTGGTGGTTTCAAAAACTGGTTTGGCGCTTCTGCTGGTGACAAAATGCGCGAATCTGCGGCCTCTTCTGTTATCGGAAGCAACTCCACCACCAGTGGCAACATTCCTGGTACCAATGTGACTTCTACACAAGTTCCAACCGGCCCAACCACAACGATTCAATACGAGCAAGAAAAATTCAATTTTGGTACTTGCGACGAAGGCGAAGTGGTAAAGCACATGTTTAAATTCAAAAACACCGGTACGGAGCCTTTGATCATCAGCAATGCAAAAGGATCTTGCGGTTGCACCGTGCCAACTTGGCCAAAAGAACCGGTACCACCCGGCGCAAGCGCTGAAATCAAAGTTGAATTTAATTCAAAAGGAAAACCTGGGCCACAAAGCAAACGGGTAACCGTTACTGCGAATACCATCCCGACAGAAACTTTCCTCGAAATCGCTGGTGAAGTACACGGAAAAGAACAACCTACTGCCAAAGGCGGTAAATAAACATTTTTAATATTGAAAAAGCGCCGCACGGACAAACATCCGTGCGGCGCTTTTTTTATATATCCTTGATAATCAGGACATAAAATAAAAAAAGGCCTGACTACCATACAGCAGCCAGACCCAAATAAACCCCAAAAAACCGAGGCAAAGATAAGGGCTGTTTTCATCCTGTGCAAGTGTTTGATGAAAAAATAATGAAAAAAAATTGCTGGGGTAATGTTGCGTACTAGGAATGGCCTGTTTTCACCTGCATTTATTTACTTTGCAGCATGAGTGCTAAAATATCCATACGATTTTTTGACGACCGCGAAGTGCGCGCCGTTTGGGATGAGGAAAACGCCAAATGGTGGTTTTCGGTGTTGGATATCGTTGCCGTGCTTACCAACCAGAATGACTATACCAAAACCCGCAACTATTGGAAATACCTAAAAGCCAAACTGAAGAAAGAAAACAGCCAAGTGGTTAGTGCCACTACCCAGTTGAAATTGCTTGCACCTGACGGCAAGAAGCGTTTAGCCGATATGCTCGATTACAACGGCATTATAGCCTTGGGCAAAACGTTTCCCGGAACCAAAGCAAACCGGTTTATTGAGTGGTTTACCTACAGCGATGAAAGCATAGACGGCAAAAGCAAAACAAAAGCCTATGCCTTGTTTGATAGCAGTTTTGCCAACAGCTTAGAAGTAGGTACCACCAATGGGTTGCAACAAATACACGCTTATCTGTTTGGCGGTCTGTATGATTTTGCCGGACAAATCAGGCAAAAAAACATTTCAAAAGGCGGTTTTCAATTTGCGGTATCCCACTTTTTAGGTGATACTTTAAAGCAAATAGAAGCCATGCCCGAAACTACCTTCGACGAAATTGTAGACAAATATGTAGAAATGAATATTGCCCACCCTTTTATGGAAGGCAACGGCCGTAGCGCCCGAATATGGCTGGATTTTATCTTGAAAAAACGCCTCAAAAAATGTGTGGACTGGAGTAAAATAGGCAAAAATGATTACATGAACGCGATGATCCTTAGTCCGACAAAAAGTAGTATACTGAAAACACTGTTGGAAAACGCGTTAACCGACAAAATCAATGACCGCGAAATGTTTAGGAAGGGAATTGACTATTCTTATTACTACGAAGAATAATAATATTGTAGCGTAAAACGAAGGTAAAAAGTGGTCCCGACGGGGATCGAACCCATATCTAGAGTTTAGGAAACCCTTATTCTATCCGTTGAACTACGGGACCAGGATGGAAAGCAGCGCAAAAATAGGGATTTTTTACAATCAATGCCCGCGTTTGCCCAATTCAATTACTTGCAGGTCTTGAATTTTGCTTTGCTCAATCTTAAAACGCACCAAGGTTTTTACCTGATGCCAGCCTTCATTGCCGCAAGCGCCCGGATTGATGTGCAAAAAATCGAGCGCACGGTCGGGCATCACTTTCAGAATATGCGAATGGCCGCTGATGAACAAGCCTCCTTGCGGTGGATCATCTTGCAGGATTTTTTTTACCCGCGGGTTGTACCGTCCCGGATAACCGCCGATATGGGTCATAAACACTTGTAAGCCCGCACATTCAAAACGCAAATCAAGTGGCATCTCGGCCTGAATTTTATGGTTGTCGATGTTGCCATACACGCCACGCAAAGGCTTGAAGGCCCGCAAACGATCTATAATGTCCATGGTGCCGAAATCGCCCGCATGCCATATTTCATCACAATCCTTAAAATATTCAAACACACGCTCGTCCAAAAAGGAATGGGTATCTGACAATAATCCGATGTACATATTTGTAATTAATTGAAAGTCAAGTTTTTATTCAACCATTAAGTTGCAACCCCGGCGCTCTGCTGCATCCAAGCGGCCAATCACCTCAAAACTGCCATCTTCGTACACCCGGCCAAGGTCGTCGGTAGCAATAAAACTGACGGAATCTATATTCGCCAGATCAATGATGTTCAATACACCTGGTCGGCCATAAGGAACCCACGAAAATGGATCGTTGATTTCGGCTGTTTTCACCTGCATGGTGGGTGCCGGGTAAAAACGTTCGCCTTGAGAAAGATACGCCTGCGACAACAATTCGGTCATGCCGTATTCCGAATGAATTTGCGCCAAATTAAAAGCATTTTTCAGGGTTTCATGCAATTCAGCACGGGTGATTTCTCGACGACGGCCTTTCATACCGCCGGTTTCCATCACGGTAATGCCGTGTAAATCCATGGGATAATCTGCCGCAAAATCGAGTAGCGCAAAACTGACGCCCAAAAGCAATGTTGGGATCTTTTGTGCCTGGCAAAACCGGATACATTCTCCTAACGCCTCAAAATCGTGTAAAAAGAAGCCACTCTGCGGGTATTTGGAGCGTTTGATCCAATCGTCGGCCATGGCAACGAGCGAAGAACCGCGGCGTTCGAGGTAGGAT
>CAIVGO010000701.1 GCA_903905445.1 uncultured Bacteroidota bacterium | reverse complement strand
GCGGGTAACGGCCACCTAAGGCTGCCAGTTCGGTGCGGGATAAGCCACAGGCAAATAAATGTCCATCGGCCCGCAACTGCTCCAAGGCTGCATGGTATAAAGGCAAACGCAATCGTTGCGACCAGTTTTGTTCAAAATCGATGGGATTGCGCGGACCTTCATCGGGCACAATTCCCAAAACTTGGATGGTGTCAAATATATCTTGCAGGTATTCCGGGCGTTTTCGTGCCTGGTCGAGGTCATCAATGCGCAACAACAGCTGTCCTTGCGGATGTGCACGTGCTAATTGTGCATTCCACCGAAAATTCAATTGATTGCCCGCATGCAAAAAACCGGAAGGTGTAGGCGCCAGGCGCAAACGCGGCGGTTCCGACAATTGTGCCACAACCGCCTCAAATTCGGCCTCAAAATGCGCAAAATCCAACACTATTATTTTTGAGTGGCTTTTTGCGTTTCCTTACTTTGCTTTTCAAACTGCTGAAAAATTTCTTCGGGTGATTTTCCGAGTAGTTTCAAACAGTTTTGCGCGTCATCGGCAAAATCAGGATCATTCGGGTAGCGCTGCAGGAACAACTCGTACGCCGTTTTTGCCTTATCCAGGTTTTTCAGCAAATTTTCCTGCACAAAACCGGTCATAAACAAGGCCATGGGCGCTTTTGCCTGTTGGGGCATTTTTTCGGCTACGGTTTGGTACAGCGCGAGGGCCTTTTCGCCGTTGGAAAGGGAAACCGCCAAACCGGCAGCCTTCACGAGTACTTCGGCTGCTTGATTGGGATCCTTGGCTTGTAAGGTTTCGGCATATTGTTCGGAAAGCACTATGAATTCCTGGGCCTTGCTCAAATCTTTGATTTCACCACTCGGTGCCATCATAAGCGAATCGAGGGATTTGAGTTGATCGGGCACTGAAACGGCTTTCTTCTCCGGGCCTGCACAGGCAGCGATGCCCAAAAACAACAACGAAAAGACGGTATAAAGAATGGTATTGGATTTCATGGTCAAAGGTAAAATTGTACGAAAAGGTTCGTTTTCCTTTCTGGGTGGACATATTATTTTGAAACGGGCACGAAATTACAACATTTATCTTGTTTGTGAAAAAGATGCCTCCAGGATCTTTCCGCTTTGTTTTCCATAACAAAACAACAAATCCAGCACCGATAAATCGGGTAAAAAACCACTTCTTTCCATAAAAACCTGGGCATACGGGGCTGGCTGAAACCAGGCTGCTGCAGTGGGTTGTTTGGGTGACAACTGGTTGCGATAGTCATCGGATACCGCGCTGGACGGTACTTCAAATGTTTCGGTAAATTGAAGGCTTCCTTGGAAATTTATTTTTTGTAGAACAAATTCCAGGAGTAAAAGGTTGAAATCAAACAAAAAAGTGTGGTTTTTTTGATAAAAAGGGGCCAAACCATCGGCATAATGTTCAAAATAAGGCGCGTTGCCGTATGCCGCCAGGATGCTGCGCCAATGCAGTCTTTGCCAAGGAGTATCATAAGCAATGCGCACTTCCCGGATGGCCGTTTGCTGGTGTTTGCCTTTAAATAAAGGAATACTCAGGCGCTGAACACCATTTGGTCCTGCAATATGGCATCGGTTGCGGTACGATCCTTTTTGAAAATGCTCGCAAGCCTCTATTTTCAGTTGTGGGGTATTCCACAACAAACACATCCACGATACGGGGGGT
>CAIVGO010000700.1 GCA_903905445.1 uncultured Bacteroidota bacterium | reverse complement strand
TAACAAAACCAGCAGCCCGGCAATCCAGAGGAACGCAAAAGGTCCATGCATCATAAGTTGCCCAATGAGAAAATCGGAACTTTTGACGTATTGTAACTGATTGTCGTTCAGTTCTTTTAGGTGTTCAAATATGGGAAAATCGTATTTCCATTGCCAGATTAGGTTGGGCACAATAATCAGCAGGCTGATACCCATCGCATACCAGGGCGCGCGCTTGCCTAAAACACTGCGTTTTTGGGTAAATAACAGACCAATGAGCAGTGAAATGGCCCAAAAACCGATGGTGTATTTGTTTAAAAAACCAATACCCGCAACAATGCCCATGTAGTACCACCATTTGACCTCCTTGGTTTTTAGCCATTGCAGGCTTAAATAGGAAAGCCAGGCCCAGAAAAAGATATCGAACGGAACAGGTTGCAACATGGAAAATGCCCGCAACCAGGCGATGGAACAAAACAGACTGAGCCCACTCAATAATTGGGCAAACAGTCCGCCACCGAGGCTGCGCACGCTTAATGCCATGATCCACAACATGCCTGCACCACTTAGGGCCGGGAAAACCCGGGTGGCCCAAATACTATCCCCCAACAGATGTTGCGAAAGCCAGCTAATCGCGCCTATAAATGGCGGGTTTGACCAATACCCCCAATCGAGGTGTTGCCCCAAGGCCAGGTATAAAAATTCATCCCGCTGAAAGCCCAGGTTGTTGGCGGTGGCCAAATGCAGGGAAATTTTACCTAATATAAGGACAAAAGCCAGTTGTAGCGGGCGTATGTTTGTTTTCATACTGCAATAATAATAAAGAGTGCTCAAAATGGAAAGCAAAATCGATGTTTGACAAAATGAACTGCGGGGGACTTGGATTTTCTGTACTTTTTACGTTCTTCGCCTTCTTATTAATTTTCTGCGTATGAAACACTTATTCCTTGTCTGCCTGATTCAATGCATTTTCCTCACGCACGCAGCGGCGCAACAAGCGCCGCCAGCAATTTTTGTAGCACCCGATGCACCGCTTTGGATGCGCAAAATGATGGAAAACAACCCAAATGTTTTTGAAATCCAGGCTTTACACGCCGCCTATTACCGCAATCGGCCCTCTGAAAAGAACCGATACACCCAGTTTTACAAACGCTGGATGCATTGGGCGCGCCCATACGTGCAAGGCGATGGGGCGTTGTTGTTTCCAAGTCCAGCGGAAGATGCCCAAAAACAAGAACAATTGTTGCAATTGCGGCGTATACAGGCCCAAAACAGCACGGAAGGGGCGCAAAATACCTGGACATTTGCCGGGCCTAACCAAACTTATGACATCAATGGCACCACCATCGTTACCTGGCAAACCAATATTTACAGTTTGGATGTAGCCCTTTCTAATCCCAATATTTTATTTGCAGGCGGCGAATCGGGCGGGATGTGGAAAACGACGGATAAAGGGCTGAATTGGACTCTTTTAAGTGCAAATATCACGCATGGCGCTTTTGGGGCGGTAAAAATTCATCCGACCGATCCGAACATCGTTTACGCGGCTACCGGTGGTAAAATACTTAAAACGACCGATGGCGGCTTAAACTGGAGCCCTGTATACACGGAAAGTAATTTGTGGGTCAACGAGTTTGCTATTTCAACGGCCAATCCGGGTATTATCCTGGCGGCATCCGACCAGGGTTTGTTGCGCAGCGGAAACGGCGGACAAACCTGGAATAAGATATTTACCAATAAAACCTGGACGGTAAAATACAAGCCCAATGACCCCAACACGGTATTTGCGGTGCGTAAAAACGGTTCCAGTTCCGATTTTATGAAATCGACCGATGGCGGGGCGATCTTTAATACGGCCAACTTAGGCTGGTGGTTGCCCGGAAGCGGTGAGACGGTGGGCGGGGCGATTATTGCCGTTTGTCCGTCCGAACCAGACCGAATTTACGCCTATTTATGCGGAAATGGCACCAATTTGTATGGGTACGTGGGTGTTTTTAGAAGCAACAACGCCGGCCAGAACTGGACCAATACCCATCCTTCCAATGCAGTAGGCAATAGCCCGGTGGCGTACACGATTCCAGCGCACAGCAATTTGATGGCGCACAATGGAACGACCGGGTTCGATCAGGGTTTTTATGATATGGCGATTGTCGTCAATCCGAGCAATGCCAACCAATTGATTGCGGGCGGCACTTCCTGGTTTCGCAGCAATGATGCGGGGCAAACCTGGACGGCCCTGGGCAGTTATGTGGGTGGATTGAGTTGGAGCCATCCGGATATCCAGGCGACCGTGGCGGTTGGCAACGAATTATGGATTACGTCGGACGGAGGCATCAATTATTCCAACAACTGGGCGACGACGATAGAGGCGCGTATGAATGGCATTTCCGGGGCCGATTTATGGGGTTTTGACAGCGGTTGGAATGAAGATATTCTAGTCGGCGGCCGGTACCACAACGGCAATATGGCTTACCATCAGAGTTTTCCGGCGGGCAAATTTTACCGCATGGGTGGGGCAGAGGCTCCTACCGGGTACGTAAATCCGGGGCCGGAACGAAAAATTTACCATTCCGATATTGGAGGGCATATTTTGAAAACGGGGTTTCAAAACGGCGTTTCCGGCTTTTCCGTTGGGTTGTTTCCCAATGAAAGTTACGCCTATTATGCCAATTCGGAAATGGTGTGGCATCCGGCCTGCTGGAACACGGTTTTTCTTGGATATGAGCAAAAAATATGGAAAAGTAAGGATGGCGGGCAAAGTTGGACGGCGCTTTACACCTTTCCGGGCGATGCGAACAACAAAGTGTATGATATTGAAATCGCCCGCTCCAATCCGCAAGTCATGTATTGTTCGCAATGGAACGGAACAGATGATGCCATTTGGCGCAGTGCCGATGGGGGGCAAACCTGGAATGCCTGCGCTTTGTTGCCATTGCCCAACAACAACGATCGGGTAAAACTGGCAGTAAGTGCCGAAAATGCCAATGTATTGTGGGCCTCTGTTACATATGGCTCCAATGGCAAAAAGATTTATAAAACGGTAAATGGCGGGCAAACTTGGGTCAATTTGACTACTGCATTGCTCAATAACCTCACCATCACCAATATTATGGCCCAATATGGTACCAATGGCGGTATCTATTTGGGCACCAACGGTGGCATTTTTTACCGAAATAATACCCATACCGAATGGCAGGTGTACAGTGCGGGCTTGCCACTTTCGGCGGAAACCAACCGCTTGAAACCTTTTTACCGCGATGGCAAAATACGCAATGGCTGCTGGGGATTTGGGGTGTGGGAAGCGCCCTTGTTTGAAGCGTCAGCGGTGTTGCCCCAAGCGATGGCCAACCAATTAGAAGCCGATTGTATCCGGGATACCTTCTTTTTTGACGATTACTCGGTGGTTCGGCATGAGGGGGCAAGTTGGTCCTGGACGTTTGAGGATGCAAAATGGGTGCAAGGGGTCAATACAAGAACACCCAAAGTGCTTTTTGCGCAAACGGGTTCAAAAAAGGTGGTTATGACCCTGACAACGCCCGATGGTATTTTTTACGACACCTTGCTTGTAACAGTGGGCAATGGTTGTGCGCCGGATAGTTTGCCCGGACGTGCAGCGCAATTGGATGGGGTTGATGATTATATGGTAGCTGCACGCGCGTTAAACCTTTCGACCAATACCCTCACTTTAAGCGCCTGGATTAAGCCCAATGGTACCCAAAATGATTGGGCGGGGCTGGTTTTTTGTCGCGGGGGCAGTACTACGGCCGGAATGAGTTTGCGCAGCACCAATGAATTGCGTTACCACTGGAATGACAATGGGTACAATTTCAGTTCGGGATTAATTGTGCCCGACAATCAGTGGTCGCATGTGGCGATGGTTGTAACGCCCAATGCGGTGACCTTGTATGTAAATGGCAAAGCGGCTGTGCACACCACTACCACAGCGTTAGAAGCTTTTGATGCGCCTTTCAAAATCGGGCATGACAACGGCTCGCGGTATTACAAAGGAAATATTGATGAAATTTGTATTTATAATAAAGCACTCAGTCAGGCAGAAATACGCACACAAATGCACCTGACCAAAACCCATACCAGTCAAACGGGCCTGGTATCGTATTACCAAATGAACGAATCCCGTGGTGCGGCGCTGGATCGGATTGGGACCAATCATTTGAGTTTGGGCGGC
>CAIVGO010000699.1 GCA_903905445.1 uncultured Bacteroidota bacterium | reverse complement strand
TTTCGAGGCGGGCGGGTGTTTCTTCCCGGGTTTTGCGCAAACTATCGGCCTGGGCTTTGCCGCGTGCTTCGGCGATGGCTTCGGCGAAATTGGCAAACAAGAGCGTAAGCAACAGGACCAGAAAAACGACAAAATTATAACCCAATCCACCTTGTCCGCGTTCGCCCAGCAGAATCCAAAGACAAACAAAAAGCATTACCAGCGTTCCAATTTCTACCGTAAACATGACGGGATTGCGGAACATGCTGCGTGGGTCGAGTTTCACGAAAGACTGTCGACAAGCGGTTAAAACTTGTGCTTTCGGAAACAAAGAATTATTTGATTTCATATTATACCCAGATTTAAATGGATTTGAAGGATCGATGGATAAAAAAATGATTTTCAATGGATTAGAATCCAGCCATTTTCAGAACCACTTAGCGTTGACTATATGCTTATTTGGTGAATAATTCAGCGATCGGACCTAAAGCAAGGGCTGGAAAGAACGCAAGCGCGGCTACGATGGCGATGACGGCAAAAACCATGATGCCAAAGGTGGCAGTGTCGGTTTTGAGCGTGCCCGCGCTTTCGGGAATGTACTTTTTACCGGCCAAAATACCTGCAATGGCTACCGGACCGATGATGGGCAAATACCGGGACAGGATGAGGATAAAACCGGTGCTGATGTTCCACCAGGGGGTATTGTCGCCCAGGCCTTCATAGCCGCTGCCGTTGTTGGCCGCGCTCGAAGTGTATTCGTACAGCATTTCACTAAATCCGTGAAACGTGGGGTTATTTAAGGTGCCTGCGGTTAAACCGGGGAAAGAAACGGCCAATGCGGTTCCTGCCAGGATTAAAAACGGATGCAGCAAGGCAATGATCATCGCGATTTTCATTTCCCGGGCTTCAATTTTTTTGCCTAAAAATTCGGGTGTTCGACCCACCATCAAGCCGCTTACAAAGACCGCTAAGATGATGAAAATGAAATAGTTGAGTATACCTACCCCGCAACCGCCGTAAAAGCAGTTGGTCATCATCGCCAGCAATTGGTTGATACCCGCTACTGGCGTAAAACTATCGTGCATGCCATTCACACTTCCGGTAGAAATGACGGTGGTGGCAATGCTCCAATAGGCCGTGGAGGCCGCTCCGAACCGAAGTTCTTTGCCTTCCATATTGCCACCAGGCTGCGTAACCCCCAATTGTTCCATGGCAGGACTTCCATTCGCTTCCGCAATAATAGTCGGAATGGTGAGCAGTAGAAAGCCGATGGTCATGTCGCTAAAGATCGTCCAGGCCAATTTGCGGCGTTTCAGGAAAAAACCGAGGGCGAAAATCAGGGCGAAAGGGATCAGCATTTGCGCGATCATTTCCACCATATTGGTCCAATAATTGGGATTTTCGAAGGGATGGGCGGAATTGGCACCAAAAAAACCGCCACCATTGGTACCCAAGTGTTTGATGGCCACAAAAGCAGCCACTGGTCCACGGCTCACTTGCACGGTATCGCCCTGCAAACTTACCATGGTGTCTTTGCCCTCAAAGGTCATGGGCGTACCGTTGAACATCAAAATGGCCGCAACAATCAGGCATATCGGAAACAAAATACGGGTGGCCGATTTCAAAAAGAAGTTGTAAAAGTTGCCCAGGGTTTGATAAGTGCCGGTGCGCAAGGCATAAAAAACGGTCACCGCCGCCGCCATACCCGTTGCCGCCGAAACAAACTGGAGGAACATCAGGAACAATTGCCCGAGGTAACTCAGGCCGCTTTCGCCCGAATAGTGTTGCAAATTGCAGTTGACGATAAAAGAAATGGCTGTATTGAAGGCTAAATGGCCCGACATGCTTGGGTTGGCATCGGGGTTGAGTGGCAACCAGCCCTGGTTCATGAGTACCGCCATACCCAACACAAACCATACGAGGTTGATGGTTAGGAGCGCCGCCATTTGTTGTTGCCAGGTTTGTTCCTGGCGCGCATCAATGCCCGACACTTTAAACAACAGGCGTTCAATGGGGTTAAAAAGGAAGTCTAAAAATGTCCGTTCGTTGCCATATACTTTTGCCATGTAACTGCCGAGGGGCAGCGCAAGCAATAAAGTAGCGGCGAACATGGCGATGATTCCGAGTATTTCCGTGTTCATGGGTTTAGAATTTTTCGGGTTTGAGGAGCACGTAACACATGTAGCCAAAAACAGCCAGTGCGACGAAGAAGAGGATCATCATGGCTTAAATGTTTTCAAAGAATTGAATGGATTTGTAAAAGAGGGCGAAACATAAGAGCCCGGCAAGCACAAGTAAAATGGTCGTCATTGAATGGATGCATTGTTTGGTGTATGCCAATAAGGGCAAAGCTTGTGCCTGTGGGCGCGAAGCGTTGTCAATAAACTGAAATACAATGACTTAGGTAGGAGAAGAGTAAAATGCGAGGTATATAACCCTATCGTTTTGAGGGTATTGACCCTATCGTTTCGCTATGGTAGCGTGTAACATGAGTCATCCCGAATTTTGGTGAAAACTAAAATTCGGGATGGCTCTTTTCTTTTTTGAGATCTTTGGTTTGCGTTTCTTTCGGCATTATTTAAATCCAGATTTTGTGCCTTATCAACCTAAAAATGCTTGACCTACAAATATTCGACTTCTCCGAAGTCGTGAGCGGGTTCGGACATTGTATCTTTTCTACAAATGTTCGACCTCTCGCGAGGTCGTCGCGTTGCCCAATGATTTATTGATTTAAAACCATCTCTTTAAAAAGATACCTGGAATCTCAAAGGCAAGGCACTGACCTCCTTGGAGGTCAAATATTTACAGCAACGCCAAATGGTATTTTTTCCGCACGACCTCGCTAGAGGTCGAATATCTTACCCAAATGTTTCCGCTTTGCTGGGTGTTCGGTAAAATGGATGACTAATGTTGCGCATTTCGGTATGGTACCAAGAATTACTGAATTTTATATTCCTCCAGTTTCCGATACAAAGTAGTAAGCGCAATATTCAACAGGCGCGCCGCTTCGGACTTATTGCCGTTCGTGTAATTCATTACTTTTTGAATGTGCAATCGTTCTGCGCTGGACAAATCGAAGGCCGAAAGGACGGTATTGGCATCACTTTCCATCGGTTTTTGTTGCAAATCAATGGGCAACGAATCAATATCGATGGTATCCTGGTCGGTGAGGATTACGCTGCGTTCGATGATGTTTTTTAATTCGCGGATATTTCCCTTCCAATGATTATTTTTTAAAAATGCTACATATTGATCGGTGATATGCTTAATTTTTTTGTTCGATCGGGCAGCAAAAAGATCGACAAAATGCCTGGCTAGGGGTTCAATATCCAACACGCGCTCGCGCAGGGGCGGTAATTTTATTTGAAATACCGAAATACGATAATACAGATCTTCGCGGAAATTGCCCGCTTCTATTTCCTGTTGCAAATTGCGGTTGGTGGCAGCAATAATGCGGACATGCACCGTGGTAACTTTGGTATCGCCGACCCGGATAAAAGTGCCCGTTTCGAGTACACGGAGGAGTTTTGCTTGTAAATCAAGGGCCATTTCCCCAATTTCATCCAAAAACAAGGTACCGTGGTTGGCTTCTTCAAACAGGCCTTTTTGATCTTTTAAAGCGCCGGTAAACGCCCCCGCTTTATGGCCAAAAAGTTCATTTTCCAGCAAATCTTTGCTAAATGCGGCACAATTGATGGCGACAAAACCGAATTGGTTGCGGGTGCTTTCCTGGTGAATAGCCTGTGCAAACACCTCTTTGCCGGTGCCCGTTTCGCCGGTAAGCAGTACGGTTGTATCCGTGATGGCTACTTTTCTGGCAAATTCAATGGCTTGTTGAATGGATCTTGAT
>CAIVGO010000698.1 GCA_903905445.1 uncultured Bacteroidota bacterium | reverse complement strand
GATTTCCTCCGAAAAAAGAGCTGTAATTCAATAAATAACCGGCTGGGTTTTGCGCAGCCAATCCCGCAGTAATCAAGAGGAGGATCGCTGTAAAACAAGGTATCATTTTCATTGTTAGTTGGTTTTGAACCTACTTTTTGATAAAACGGGTTCTTCCCTGAAGTTTGTTTAACTGTCAAAGGCTTACCCAGTAAAATCCTGGCGACAGGCAACGCACATCCAGGGGGATCGTTGTCGTTTTTTACTTCTGCGAACTGCACATATCGAATATTTATACAAAGATACTGGATACAGGCAAAATGGCAAATTTAAACACAAATAGTTTTATTTTTCACAGCAAGCAAACATATTGATGCCTTCGCTTTCATACAAAATTTCGGAACAAGGCGCGTTAAAACGGGAACTGGCGAATATGCGGTTCATGTCGTTTTCATCGCGGTGAATCAATTTCCAGTCTAAAATATGATCCATAAAGGCCTTGATAGGGTTTTTGGTGTGGAAATTACCCAAAATCAACCTACCGCCTGGCGCGAGCAATTGGTGGGCATAATCGTTGAGTTTCACCACCAGCTGGTCGTTAAAATAGTCGATCAGTCCGATGCTGTAAATCAGGTCCTGGGGGGGCAGTGAAATTTGGCGTTTACCAAGCGCGAGGTAAATCAGGTTTTCCTGGTGCAAGGTAACGGGCAATTTTTTTGGGTATTTTTCCAGGCGGTCGGTCACATGCGCCAGGGCTTTGATGTCGATGTCGATGAGCGTTGCTTTGAGGCGTTCGGGGTTATCCAGTTCTGCATATACATCAAAGAGCTCCTGTGCCGGGCCGCAGGCAAAAATACAGAGGTTTACGGTTCGGTCGGGATGGGCGGCCAACTGACGGTGAATCTGGTCGCGCAGCAATATTCTTCTATTTTTGACCGCCTTGGCAGTCGGGTTTTCCAGGCAGCAGCGGTCGAGCAATTCGCCCACGCGACTATTACCCATGGCCTGATCTTCATAAATCTGAAAAATGGTCAGGTAATCGCCGGCATAACCCCTCGGTTTGGTATAGGAACGCTGCAGGAAGTTGGCCATCATTAAATAAGGTGCCATTTCGCGCTGTAACTGGTACCCGGTTATTTCTTTTTCCTGTTGGGTGCCCGGCGCATCATCGCCAAGGTATTGTTGAACGTTGATTACCAAGGCACCTAAGGCTTCGGCCAATGCGGGCAATTGCGCTTTCAAACCGGTTTCGTCTTTCCGCGCTTCCAGGTGGTTCATGGCGAACATCTGGTCTTTGAATTTTTCCAAAGCAGCCCATAAAGGTGTATGGGTTAGGTGCGGGCTGCCCGGCTGTTCCTGCAGCGCACGCATTTTGGCCGTTACCGAACGCAGGCGCTGCGAAAGAATCGGCAGCAAGGCATTTTGAAAAGCAACATGAAAATCAATGGATTCCTCGATCCGCTTGCGCAGCACCTCGAAGGAAATATGCAGCAACATACAGCGTTCGGCTGCCACCACGGTTGCCGAAGCGGGGAGGTTTTCGATAAAGGACAATTCGCCGATAATTTGTCCCGGCCCGAGGGTGGCCAGCAATTTTTGTTCTTCCGGGCTGTGGAAAACGTTCAATACGCCTTCCATCAGAATGTAAAACGCGTTCAGGTTTTCATTTTGACGCACCAAAACGCTTCCGGGGCTAAGTTCAAGATCCTCGGCGGTGTTCAAAAACCAGCTGCGTTGGGTCTCTTGCAGGGAGAACAGCAGGTCGTACGCCTCTTGGGCGGAATGTTGATTTGATGTGCGATCGGACATGGTTGGTTTATTTTAGAATAATTACAAATGACTTGGGCGCGTTACGCCCGCACAAACGCAGCTGTTTTTCCGTTGATGTTCAAAAAATAGATACCGCTTTTTAGGCCGCCGATATAAAGCGCCTCGGTGTCGGACTGGGCCACCCCCTCGTACACGACCTGCCCCAGGAGATTAAAAATCAGTACCCGTTCGCCCGAAATGGCACCCGTAACGGTCAGGCTCGAAGCGGTTGGATTGGGAAAAACGGCAAAGACGGACGGCCTCGGCGGCTCCGGGGCTTGGGTGCTGAACGACAGGGTGAGGTCGTCCACAGATAAAAACGAGCACCATGAACTGCTGTTACAGCCGCCTACGCCAAACCTGAACTTAGTAGGTTGCACCAGGATTGTCAGGCTGTCGGGCAAAACATTGGGCTGTGTATAAGTAATGGGGCACTGGAAAAAAACAAATGTGTCCACGCCTACCAAGTCCATTTGCCCGACACCGACCGTGTCGGTCCGTTGCAGGGCAGGGTTGTATTTCGTCAGGTAAACAACCACCAAAGCCGTATCGGTCAACCCAAGGCTCAATTGGCCCTCTGCATAATGGTAAAAGCCGGTCAACAGCTTCGGTATGGCGAAGCAGGCACCCCGAAAAAGGGCCACATCGAAGGTATAATTGTACCAACGGGAAAGGCCGAGGGCAAAATTCCCGGTTTTAGCGGTGCTATCGCGGTACGTGCCGTGAAGGGATAATATCGAATCGCCAAGCGGGCTCAAGTGCTGCCAATTGTCCAAAGTCCATTGCTGCTCATTGATGTCTGCATCGGGAAGCAGCGTCCAATTTTCGAACGAGGCGTTCAGGATTTGACCGGAGCATACCAGGTGTAGGAGGAAGAAAAAAAGGGTGAAAAGACGTGACATGGCATTCGGTTTTGTAAATACAAGGTTCAGGTGCGTCGAGGTACTGTTGTCGCTTTGGGCGAACGAATGCCAGGGAATCTATCGAGATTTCATTGGGGCGTGACCGCTGATGCCAAGTTTTCGCTTTGGCAAATATAAGACAAGGCCTTGAAAATAGGAATAATCTTTCACGTTTTTGCAATGCAATTTTGCTGATTTGGGCTAATCCGCCAATGAGGGGCGCTAGGCGATGGTTTGTGCGCCTAAGCCCCCCACCAGCGATTAATCCCCAAACCTACTCAAACGCTGCTTCAACTTCCAATAGCCATAAACACTCAACACATTCACCGCCGCAAGCAAATAAAGCAACGGATAAGTGAAAAAACTCAGATAACCCCTTCCATTGGGGATTTCTATCAGCGGCACTGTGATCAAAGCATCGAGGGCAAAGGCAGTGGCCACCATAAT
>CAIVGO010000697.1 GCA_903905445.1 uncultured Bacteroidota bacterium | reverse complement strand
GTTATTACAAATTTAGTGAAGACCTTGGTTAAAAAGCCGGATGCGGTGCAGGAGTCAGCGGCGCCTGCCGTTGTTTGGCGTATTTTCCCAAATCCGGTGTACGACGATCAATTGACGATTGCGTGGGATGCTTCAGCGCCGGAGCATGGGGATTTGTATGCGGTGGATGTATTAGGGCGAATATGGGATCTTGGGCATCTTGAAATAGCCGTTGGGGAAAACGCCCGACAGGTTCGTGTTTCTAATTTGCCCGCAGGTTTGTACCAGTTTTATATAGCCCATGCGCGTCGGCAAATGGCACCTGTTCGGGTGATGGTGTACAGGTAAAAGGTTTGCTTTTATCGTCAAACCGGTTACTTTGCTTTTGCGGTTAAAAACGCAATAAAAAATGGATAGAAGTGCGCGCATCCGTGAATTATTACGGCTACAAGCGCATTTCAAAAAATAATTTTAAACATATAGATAACTATATACGTTTTTCTATTAAATTTGCATCGTACACCACCGGAGCTTGTTTTCAAGATCCGGCTCAACCGATGCCCTTATGCAATACGATGCCATCCACCACCACAGTGTGACCGAACCCGAGGCTTTTTGGGCGGCACAAGCAGGCGCTATTTCCTGGTATCAGGCGCCGCAACAAATTTTATCGCAAGACGACCAGGGCTTTTACCGCTGGTTTGAAGGCGGGCTACTCAATACCTGTTACCTCGCACTCGATCATCAGGTAGCGCAGGGTAGGGGAGATCAGGTTGCGATTTATTATGACTCTCCCGTTACCCAAACGTTTGAGCGCTTCACGTACCAGGAGGTTTTGACGGCTACCGCGCAATTTGCGGGTGTTTTGCGCGATTTGGGGGTAGAAAAAGGCGATCGGGTAATCATTTACATGCCGATGATCCCGCAAGTGATGGTGGCGATGCTGGCCTGCGCGCGCATCGGAGCGGTGCATTCGGTGGTGTTTGGCGGGTTTGCGGCGCACGAATTAGCCTTGCGCATTGATGATGCCAAGCCTAAAGTGGTACTCACGGCCAGCGCCGGGGTCGAATTTGACAAAATTATCCCATACGCGCCCATCGTTAGGGCAGGAATTGCGGAGGCCGAGCATAAAGTAGACCATGTGGTATTGTACCAGCGCTGGTTTAAAAAAGCCGAATTGGAAGAAACGGGCTTTTTAGACTGGACTTTGTTGCAGCGCAGTGCGCGTCCGGCCGAATGTGTGCCGGTACTGGCAACCGATCCCTTGTATATCCTGTACACCAGCGGCACAACGGGCAAACCCAAAGGCATCGTGCGCGACAATGGCGGACATGCAGTAGCGCTGCGTTATTCTATGGAGCACATTTACGGTGCCAAACCCGGCGATGTATTCTGGGCAGCCAGCGATGTGGGTTGGGTCGTGGGGCATTCGTATATTACGTATGCACCCTTGATAACTGGTTGTTCTACCGTATTATATGAAGGAAAACCCGTGCGTACCCCCGACGCGGGTGCGTTCTGGCGCGTGATTGCCGATTATAAGGTAAATGTATTCTTTACCGCCCCAACAGGGTTCCGGGCGGTGCGCAAAGAGGACCCGGAAGGCAAATTCAGGCAATTGTACGATATCCGTTCGCTGCGTCATCTGTTTTTGGCGGGTGAACGCTGCGATATTTCCACCCTGGAGTGGGCGCAGCAATTGCTGGATATTCCGGTGATCGACCATTGGTGGCAAACGGAAAGTGGCTGGCCCATGCTGGCCAATCCGGTGGGCATTGAATTGCTGCCGATCAAACCCGGTTCGGCGGGAAAACCTGTGCCCGGATTTGATATTCAGGTGCTGGATGAAGGCGGACATCCGATGCCCGATGGTTCGGAAGGTGCGGTGGTGATCAAATTGCCTTTGCCGCCTGGTTGTTTGCCCAATTTGTGGGGCAATCCCGATCGTTTTCGCGCTGGGTATCTGGATCCGTTTCCGGGATACTACTTTTCGGGCGATGGCGGCTACAAGGATGCGGACGGCTATGTGTTTATCACCGGCCGGATGGATGATGTGATCAATGTGGCAGGGCACCGCTTGAGTACGGCCGAGATGGAGGAGATTGTTTCGGCGCATCCGGCGGTGGCAGAATGTGCGGTGGTGGGCATTGAGGAAGATTTAAAAGGTCAGCAACCGGTTGGATTTGTGGTGCTGAAATCGGGCGTAACCATCAGCGATGCCGTTTTGGAAGCCGAATTGATACAAATGGTGCGCGAAAAGATTGGGCCGATTGCCTGTTTTCGGCGTGCGGCGGTGGTAAAACGGTTGCCTAAAACCCGCAGTGGCAAGATTTTACGAAAAATCATGCGGAACATCGCAGATGGCAAAACGTTTGCGCCGCCCAGTACGATTGAGGATATTACGGTGCTGGATGAAATGCGGGATTTGATGGGGGAATTGCATATTGGGGTGGCGTTTCGGTAGGAGTCGGGTTTTTGGGTCGGGTAGAACCCGATGGATGGGCGCACCAGGTAGAACCTGGCGCGAGCGGTGTGTGGAATCTGGCGCGAGCGGTTAGGGCTGGCGCAGGCTTGGTGGATGGGCCCGACCAATAAAGCGTTCTTTTCCCAATAAAAACTGGATAGCCCTTGCAACGTTGCGCTCCAGACTTTCTTCGGTTTTCATAAAGGATAAATACCGGACAATTTCTAATTGGAGGGTAGGGGAGGATTGCTCAAATACGGCTTTGGCCTCTGCATTGGCGTCGAGGGCGGCTTTGAATTTCGGATGCATGGGAATTACCCGCTCAATTGGGTCGAAAGCGATCTCAAAATGCGCCGTGTCGCCTACATCCTTGTTGGCCGCTTTTCGCATGGGCATATTCAAATACAAGCGCCAATATCCGCTGAATTTAACCAAGGTTTGGGTAAATGAATGCCCGTCTATGCGCATGCGCACAGGAACGGTGCCTTTGTTTTTGCCGGCCTGTAAAAAAATGGCCTCCAGAATTGGCTCAGGGACAAAAACATAGGGGTTTACACCAATGATTTCAATGGTCGCTTCGAATGGCAGGCTCGGGAACTCCTCCATGGCTACTTTTTTACCTTCAGAGCAGTAATTTTATTGCTAGTAAATTGCTCGTAGGTAGCGCGTACGACCTTGCCATTGGCTGCTACAATTTCCGGCGTAATAAAATACGGAATTTTTACCGTGATTTCTTCTTCGGTGGTAATGTAGATTTCGCCGGGTAAGTCTCCACTGGTTACTTCTGCAGCATTGCTCAGGATACCCGTCACGCTGTGCATCGCATCCGGGTCGACGGGCGGGCGGTCACCTTCGTTCAGCAGCGTTCCTCCTAAATAGAGGTCGAACAGCGCATTGCGGATTTCTGACTCATATTCAAATGCGACGTATTTGCCGATGGCGTTGGAAAGGGTTTGGGCTTTAACAGATTTTACTTCCTCCAGGTTTAGGGTAAAGTATTCTGAAAAGTTTCGCTCCGGAAATTCAATCTGCAGCGTCATCAATGGATAGCCGGAGTCTTCGGCGCTTTTGAGTAAACCAAATTCTTGGATGGTTTGGGCGATCGTGGTATTGGTAAATCCTAGGATGAAACCCATGCAGCAAATGAAAATACGCAATTTGAATGGACTGTTCGTCATGTTTTAGATTTGTAAGAAGCCAATTTAAAGATGGGCAAATGTAGGGCGAAACTTTGGGCATTTAAATAGTAGACCTGTTGCCGTTGGAAGTTGAAAATGGACGGGTTGGTCATTTTCCTTCCTGCAGCAACAGGTCTATTTAATTATTGGTTGAAACGAATCTTAGTTCCCCAGCGCCGCTTTAATCTTCTCCAAATCCAGTTTATTCGCAAAAGCGAGTTCTTCTTGTTCCGATGCCAGGCCGTTGGTATGTATCGTGATCAGCGTTTGTCCCAATGGTAGTTGAATTTCGGTGGCGCGTATTTTTTTGCCACCATCGCCGTTTTCTGTGGTAGATTTCAGGATCGCCCGATCCGTGCCCACGCGTACACTTTTGTATTCCTGGCCCATCATGGAGGGATTGGTCATAAACATGTTCAGATTGGCCAGCATGGGTGAATTGGCGATGATTTGTATGTCAGCATCCTGTTTTTTGGCGTCGTTCCGGTATTTTTTCTCAATTTGCATACCGCCTCCGAGCATACCCATGCCAGCGGAATTGGTTGTAGCGTCACCGTCGGCT
>CAIVGO010000696.1 GCA_903905445.1 uncultured Bacteroidota bacterium | reverse complement strand
AGGAATTGCCGGGTATTAAGGCGATTCGGGAGTGAGGAGTGAGGAGTGATAAGTGAGGAGTGATAAGTGAGGAGTGATAAGTGAGGAGTGATAAGTGAGGAGTGATAAGTGAGGAGTGATAAGTGAGGAGTGATAAGTGAGGAGTGATAATTTGAATAAAGTTAAGATAATGGGCTCGTAACTAACAAGTTACAAGCCCATTATTCGTAAAAACAGAATTTATTTCAACAAAAATCAAGATTGAAACACCCAATTTATCACTCATCACTCATCACTCCTCACTAAATCACTCCTCACTAACTAATACCCCTTATTCTGCTGAATAGAACCATCGGTCAAATCGACTTCGGTTTGGGGGATGGGCAGGAGTTCGTGTTTGTTGGCGATGAAGGGTTTGCCAGCGGCGGTTAGGACGGATTCGGCGCGGCCCCAACGGGCAAGATCGAACCAGCGGTGTTGTTCCATGGCCAATTCGACACGGCGTTCTTTGTAAATTTTTTCGCGCAGTTCGTCTTTTACCATGGTGGTTACGTCTGGCAGGAAAAAAGTACTGGTTCCGCGGGCGCGTTTGCGAATTTTATTGAGGTAAACCAAGGCTTCGGCGGGTTTGTTGTTTTCATTGAGCGCTTCGGCGGCCAACAACAACACATCGGCGTAACGGAGTATCCGAATATTGCCCGGGCCATTGTCTTGCAAACCAGGATGGTTGGGTACCCAGGCTTTTTGGTTAAAACGTTCGCCTACAATTTCCGGGTTGTCTTGTACCTGAGCGGAACCATCGGGTAATACTTCACCCACGTACAAAACGGTGGCTTCGCGGCGCACATCGCCTGGTTCGTAAGCAGCAACCAAATTATCGGACGGGCGGTTAAAGCCCCAGCCTAGGTTGGGAACGCCCCGCACCCCTTGCACCATATTATAAGGTGAAGCACCCGGGCTGGCAGCTTGTTGGGTTGGCAAAGCAGCGGCCTGAATTTCAAAGATGGATTCAAGTCCATTTTCGCCAACCGCGAGGAAATTATCGGTATACTTTGGCAAAAGGTCGTATTTGCCACTGTTGATGATTTCAAGGCAGTATTTTTCTGCATTCACGAAGTCTTTTTTTACCATATACAACTTGGCGAGCAATCCTTTTGCAGCGCCTTTGGTGGCACGACCGAGGTCATTGGCGGCATATCCGTCTTTTTCTGGAAGCGCTTCGATGGCATCTTTCAAGTCGGATTCGATTTGGGCATAAACGGCTTCTTTGGGTTGCCGGGCCTGGGCATAATATTCGTCGGCGGTAAGTACTTTGGTCACCAAGGCCAAATCGCCAAACCATTGCACCAGCAACAAATAACTGTGGGCACGCAAAAACTTGCATTCGGCTAGCAGGCGATTTTTCAAGGCCGCATCCATTTCGATGCCCGGAATATTTTCAATAGCCACATTTGCACGCGCAATTGCTTGGTAATAACCACGATATGCGTTCGAAAAGTAGGAATTTGTTGCATCGAAGGTAAGACCGTCTACTTCTGCGGCAGGCGGCTGGTCGTTGGGGGTAGAGCCTTTGTCGGCATCATCACTGATGATATCGGTGATGCCAATATAGCCCAAGCCGACACAATCGAAAGAGCGGAATTGGTTGTACACCGCATTGGTAGCCTGCACGGCATGATCGGCGGTTTTAAAATATTGGTCGAACACCAATTGACCGGTTGGGGTACGATCGAGGAAATCTTTTTGGCAATTGGTTTGCATCAGCAAAAGGAGCAGGAGGGCAAAACTGATTTTATAGTTCATAATGCGTAATTTTTTTGTGAAAGGAGTTTTTTGAACGTTTAAAAGGTAACATTCATGCCGAATATCAAGGTTTTATTCATCGGATAGTTCAAATTGTCTATCCCGGCTTCGTACACGCTGTTGTTGGGGAATTCGGTGCTGTAACCGCTGTAATTTTGTTTGGTCCACAAATTCGTGCCACTTACATATACGCGCAAGCGGGAAAGACGGATTCGGCTCAACACATTTTCCGGCAGGCTATAACCCAAAACGACGCTGCGCAAGCGCAAGAAACTGCCATCTCCGATCAGGAAACTCGACATGCGGTAGTTATGGCCACCGTTGGTAACACGGGGCGCTGTTGCACCGGTGCTCGTTTCGCTGGTCCAGCGGTTGTCATAATACACACTTTCCCAATTGTACACACCGAACCTTGAAGTTGCTTTTGCATTGAGCACCCTGTTCCCTTTTACGCCAAAAAAGTCGGCGTTGATATCAAAGCCTAAAACTTCTAGTCCGCCCGAAAATCCATAGGTAAGGGTTGGGATTGGGCTACCCAGGAACGTGCGATCCTTTTCGGTAATCACCCCATCGCCATTTTTATCGGCAAAACGCAGGTCGCCTGGTTTTTCTGTTCCAATTTTGGGCAGGGTATTGAGTTCGGTCTGGTTTTGGAAAATACCCGCTACTTCATATCCATAGTAGGAACCAATGGGTTGGCCCACCACAGTACGGGTAGCAAAATCGCCGCTTGGCAATTGTGCGGCAAAAATTTCAGACCGGCCCTGGTTCAATTTCATCACTTCATTTTCGACGGTCGAATAGATGATACCGAGGTTATAGGCAAATTTTTCGCGTTTTTCGCGCCAGTTTACAGAAATATCCCAGCCTCGGTTGCGCACTTCGGCAGAGTTAACAACCGGCGCGCCCAAAGACCCCACATAACTTGGAATGGGCAATTCGGCGAGAATATCATAGGTAAAGCGGTTGTACCAGTCTATTTCTGCACTGAATTTACCTTTAAAAAGGGCAAATTCGAGGCCCATATCGGTTTGTGTGGCGGCTTCCCACCGTACCGAGGCATTGGCATATCGGATGAGCGTCGCCCCGGAATAAATTTGCTGATCGGGACCGAATACGGCATACAATTCATCTTCAATAAATCCGAGCGATGGGTAGGTTTGGGTTTTGTCATTGCCCACAATACCCCAGGATGCGCGGAATTTGAGGCGATCAAACAATTTTTGTCCTTGCAGCAATGGTTCTTGAATAATATTCCAGCCAACTGCTACCGATGGGAAATAGCCCCAACGGTTGGATTTGGAGAAACGGGAAGAACCATCGGCGCGCATCGAAAAAGTAAGCAAATACCGGTCGAAAAAAGTGGCGTTGGTGCGGAACAAGTAACTCAACATAGCCCAATCCGAACCGCCTTCGCCATTTGGCTGGAGGGTATCGTTGACCACATTGCGGAAATTATCGGTGTATTCTTGCATGGTTTGTCCACCTAACACATTCAGGTGCATAAACGAAAAATCCCGGTCATACGTCAGCGTATTTTCCCACAGCCAGGTATTCTTTCCTTCTTTGCTAAAACTATTGCGGTTGAGGTTGTTCAGTTGTGATGCCGACACCTTATAAGTAGGCTCGATAAAAGTCACTTTTTGCCGACGGCGGTCTAAGCCAAAATT
>CAIVGO010000695.1 GCA_903905445.1 uncultured Bacteroidota bacterium | reverse complement strand
CGGCCATTGATAAAATACAGCAGCATTCCAGAAATTACGCCAAAAGACAGGCAACCTGGTTTAAAAAACACGGGAATTGGCAAACATTTGATCCAACGGATACCGAAAAAGTTATTCAATACCTGGAGGCCCAGATGGCCGTTTCTTCATAAGGTGCAACAAATTCCGATCCAGCCCTGTATTGGCACGAAAAGCGGCTGTTTGGCCAATTTGCCAAACCACACTTGCCAACAACAACCCAAATACAACGCCCCCCAATACATCGGCAACAAAATGCTGCGCCAGGAAAACTCGGGAAATGCCCACTAAAACAGCCATCAGCGCTAAAAAGAGCCCCCAAAAGGCACGCGATGTAGGCACCATCAAAGCCAACAAAGTATATAAGGTAAACGCGGCAATCGTATGTCCAGACGGAAAACTGGTGTACCCCGATGCTAGTTCAACATAAGGTACCACCACCAATTTGTCCCGCAAACCCTGCTCTCCCAGCCAGTTTAAAGGACGCATTACCCCAATCCAATCTTTTAAAAGATACGCATAAGGCACCACCAAAATGCCCGCCATTCCAATCAGCAATGCATACCGAAACCGCCAAAAAAGACACAAAAACAAGGCGACCAGATAAGGGTAAGTTTCGCCCATTTTGGTCCAAAACCAAAAAAAGGCATTCAATGGCTCCATACGCCATGCATTGAGCATCAAAATTTCGGCCCGATAGGGCACAAAAAACATAAAAAGCAGCCCACCCACAAATGCCAATAAAACAGGGATTGTGAACCAGGGGATATCCCAAATACTGCGGTTAAGATGATTCTGCATGTCTATTTCAGGCGTCAAGCACTTTTTTATGGCGTTGTAAACGAGCAACCACCCAACGCACTGCCTGCTGAAAACGATCGGTATTAACCATCTGCGAATCATTTTGTGCTTTGCGCGTCAGTACAAATCCGACGGGCGCCAACAACAAACACGGCAACATCGCGGCCCAAAAAGGCGATAAAATGAGCAATTCCGCAAATTTACGGCACAAAATCGTCAGCATAATAAAGGTCACGAAAAAGATAATCGAAACCAATACCGGATAACCAAAACCGCCTTTTCGAATAATGGCCCCCATTGGAGCACCAATAAAGATGAAAACAAGGCAAATCAGCGCAAAACCATACTTGGTGTACAATTCATACGCCGTTTTTACCGATTCCAATCGACGGTTCTTGATCAGGGTGCTATGGGTGGTATATATATTTTTGTAAAAATTGGAGCGCACTTTCGCCTCACGCAACAAAGCCCCGCGGGCACCTTCCATAAAGGTTTGGTCAAAAGACGGGTATTGATTTAAGGGTTTATCCAAAACCTGCTTGTATGCTTTGGAGGCATCCGTAAATAAACCTTGCTGGTTCCGGGCGTCCTCCATGGCTTTTTGCGCCAGGGCCTTGATTTCGGGGCTGCTTATGTTGCTCTTTTTATTTTTTTTGGTTTTGAGTAATTCAGCGGCGGGCTTAGGCGGAACCGATTGCACGGGTTTGATCAAGGGTTTGTTGATATTGGCCAACATGTCCTGTGCAATACTCTGTTTGTTGTTGTACACCAAATTGTTCAAGGAATCCACATTAAAACGCAACTGGCTCATACTCAGCATCGAACGTTGCGATTTGAAACGTTCGTCATCCGTGCGCGTCATCTCAAACTCTTTCATATCCCACACTTTTGTCCAGGACTTAAAATTGGTACGAATAAATGGATAACGCTGTTTTTGGCTGCTGTTGTTGCTGCCCGG
>CAIVGO010000694.1 GCA_903905445.1 uncultured Bacteroidota bacterium | reverse complement strand
TGATAGGCGGGGGTTCCTTTGGTAATATTGGCTACCCGGACCGCGCCATTGGTGCCGCCATTGCAATCGGGCATGGCGATGAGGGTATCGACTTCCACGTCCGGGTAAACGGTCACATTCTGGATTTCCGTAATTTTACATTCTCGTCCCTGGGGCGTTTGGGCGGTAATGGTCAGCACCACTTGCTGCACCCCATCGTTATTAAATTGCACCGTATGTGGTCCCTGGGTATTGGCGGTTTGGGGTGCGGCAGTGTAGCCAAAACTCCATTTCCAGCCGGTAATTGCTCCAAAAGGGCTGGAAGACGCATCTACCATTTGAATGGGCGTGCCCAAACAAACGGCCGAAGGAATGGTCGTAAAAGCCGCAGTAGGGCCTAAAAACTCGCCGGATCCGCCAAAAACGGTGGAAAACCCGTTGCCTGTCGTAGAAAAATTATTCACACAAAGGGCATAGGTTTCACCTTGTATCATATCGAGCGGGGCAAGCCAGGCATTGTCACCGCTATCGCTGCAACCTGCATCTTCACTCGTATCCGGATCGCCCGGCCGCAAACCAGTTGGTCCCAAACAGGCCGCAGAATTCGTATTAAAGGATTCGCCCGAGGCCATGCAACGCACCGCTTGTTTGCCGGTGCAATTCCCAATGCCATTGGGCAGGCGATATAACACAAAGTCCAGGTCGTCGCTCGGATTCAGCGGACTCAGGGAGAACTCCAGGGTGCCCGATTTGGAACAGGTCCACACAAACCAGGTAGAGTTGGTTTCATAGTTGGTGCCCTGTCCGTTGAAAAAACAGGAAGCATCGTTGAGTTCGGTAATATTAGAACCTGCTCCGGTTACTTTTTGCACCACAAACGGCGATTTATCGCATAATACCGAGGCGGTTGGACAGTCGGAAGTGGGTTCTTCTGGCGGGTTGTAATTGTTGATGCACACCTGGAATGTACCCACTGCGGCGCTGCGGCCTTGTACGCGAAACAGGTAGGTTGTGCCCGGAAACAGGCCGCCTTGGTAGAGTTCTACAATATTATTGCCGCCCAAAGCGGCCTGGCATTCGAGTTCTTCTAGTACGCCCCCACAAGCACCCGCGTACAGGGCAATTTGCGGCGTTTTTAAAGTGCCCGCACCGCCGGTCAATCCCCGGATGGTGATGGTCACATCGGTATATTGTGCGACAAAAGAAAACCACACGTCATTTTGAGTGCCACTAAAGCAATTGGCCGCCTGATAGGTAGACGGCGTTGCGCTTACATTGGTGAAGGCCCCTGCGCTGCTGCAAAAATTGACCACTTCCGAAATTAAAATCGGGTTGGTACATTCATCATTGGACGGCTGCGCAAACAAGGTGCCTGCAGCACCCAAAAATAAAGAAAGTAAAAATACAATTTTCCGCATAGTACATGGTTGATTGTGTATTGGGTTTGATGTTATGCTATGACGCACAAAGCCTACTTTTTGTTGGCTCATTGTAATGTGAAAGTTTTCTTAAACTGCCAATTTGCTATTTACAGACCAAGGAGCCTTACAAAGATGAAGGATGAAACGTTGTTTACAAAAAACAACGCCCCCCTTTCCCGCCAAAATGTTACTTTTGCCCCGCAAGTTAGGTTGTTTTGAACCTTTCGCACAAGCCCTTTTATCGGCAAAAAGTCGGATTAAACCCGACAACCCTTTTTATGATCAGGCAGCTTCCAAATTTTATTACCCTTTGTAATTTATTTTGCGGGTGTTGCGCGTTGTTGTACATCCAGCAGGGCGCTTTGCCAACTGCTGCCTGGTTTACCGCAGCCTCGTTTGGGTTTGATTATTTGGACGGTATGTTGGCGCGGGCATTGAAAGTGCATTCGGATTTGGGCAAACAATTGGATTCCCTGGCCGATGTGGTGAGTTTTGGTGTGGTGCCAGGGGCCTTGTTGTATCACTTACTCTGCCTTTCTTTCCCGGACGCAACGCATACAGGGGTACAAATTGCTGCTTTGCCCGCTTTTGTCCTCAGCATGTTTTCGGCCTTGCGCTTGGGTAAATTTAATTTGGATACCCGACAAACCGATTATTTTATTGGTTTGAGTACCCCGGCCAATACCTTATTGGTACTTGGCTTGGCTTTAGGGGTACATTTCGAAATATTTGAGGTGCAGCAATGGGTGTTACAGCCGGTGTTGCTGTATAGTTTGGTGGCGTTGTTGTCGTGGTTGCTGGTTGCGGAAATACCCATGTTTGGGATGAAAATCAAAAAATTAGATTGGCGTTCCAACCGCATTCCGCTCTTGTTGCTGGTATTGAGTATACCGGCTTTTTATTTTTTGCACGCACTGGCTTTGACGGCCATGGTGATATTGTACATCTTGTTTTCAATTGTTTTTAAGCATGAAATTTATCGCGGAAATTGACATTATGCCCCACAAGGAATTATTGGATCCACAGGGCAAAGCGGTGATCAACAACCTTGGACACTTGCATTTGAGCGGTGTTGCCGATGTTCGCATTGGCCGGCACGTACAAATGACCATCGAAGCCGATTCAGAAGCAGCAGCCCGCCAAACGGTGGAAACGGCTTGTCAGAAATTGTTGGCCAACATGATCGTAGAAACGTTTCACTATGTGCTGAAGGGGGCATAGGTAAACATGCTATATATTGTCCCAACCCCCATTGGAAATCTGGAA
Source organism: uncultured Bacteroidota bacterium (assembly GCA_903905445.1). Taxonomy (GTDB): domain Bacteria; phylum Bacteroidota; class Bacteroidia; order Chitinophagales; family Saprospiraceae; genus M3007. The sequence continues at coordinate 1,982 of CAIVGO010000694.1, read as the reverse complement.
GATATTACCCTGCGGGCACTGCGCATCCTGAAGGAAGTAACGGTCGTGCTGGCCGAAGATACCCGTACCAGCCGCCGTTTGCTCGATCATTATGGCATTACCACCCATTTGCGGGCTTTTCATGCGCACAACGAGCACAATGTAGTGGAGCGGGTGGTGGATGAATTAGCCTCTGGGGTAGATATGGCCCTCATTTCGGATGCCGGTACGCCTGGTATCAGCGATCCCGGATTTTTGCTTGCGCGCGCTTGCGTGGCCAAGGGGGTGCGTATTGAATGCCTGCCCGGTGCTACGGCATTTGTTCCGGCATTGGTTGCCAGTGGTTTGCCTTGCGATACGTTTCATTTCGACGGATTTTTACCGCACAAAAAAGGACGCCAAACCCGTTTGCGCTTTTTGGCCGAACTGCCCTACACGTTTGTGCTCTATGAATCGCCTTTTCGGCTGGTGAAATGCCTCGACGAATTGATTGCCGTATGCGGACCCGAACGTCGCGCTTGTGTCGCCCGGGAATTGAGTAAATTGCATGAGGAAATCACCACCACCACCCTGGAAGCCCTGAAATTGCATTATACGCAAAAGGACGTGAAAGGTGAAATTGTGCTGGTGGTGGCCGGAAAACCGGATTAAGCGCCTATTTTCGCTGGTTTTATCCATTCTTTGCAACAGATGACGCAAACTATGCCTATTTTTGCTTTCTTTCCTTTCACTAATATGTTGCTGATGAATCGGTTTCGCACCGTCTGGCTAAGTTGCCTGCTTCTGATCGTACATGCTTCATTGGAGGCCCAAAAACCCGCCGATTTGAAAAAAAATGGCGATAAATTCTATGCCAACGCACGCTGGCAGGAAGCGTACGACGCGCTTTATCAGTACCAGGAGCAAAAACCAGGCGATGCGCAGGTGCTGACCCGCTTGGGCATTACCGCATACCACCTGCATAAGGCCGAGCAAGCACTGAAATACCTCGAATATGTGCTGGCGCAAAACCCCAACAGCAACGACCCTGATTTGTACTATTTTCTCGCGCGGGTGCTACACGCTACCCAGGCGTACGAGCGCGCGATCCCTTTTTATAAACGTTTTTTGAAAGTTTGCGGCGAACGGCATGCCTTGCGCGCCAGCATTCCCGACCAAATACGCCGTTGCCTCAGTGGCATGGCCGCACAAACCAACCCCGCCGTTGCCCTGGTAGAAAACATGGGCGACCAGGTGAATACGGCTGGAGATGAATTTGCCCCATTATTATCGGTGAACCACGAAAATCGCGTGTATTTTGCTGCTGCCCATCCCGAAACGATGGGAGGTTTGCGCAACGATGCTGGCTACGAAGATCCAGAAGCTGGCCACTGGAGCAGCGATATGTTTGTCACTGACCTCAAAACCAGCGGCTGGGAAATTGACGCTTCCCTGGGCAGCCTGCTCAACACCTCGCGCAATGAAGTGCCGCTCGGATTTAACGAAAAAGGCCAAATTCTATACTTTTTCAGGGGATTTACCCTGTATAGCGGCGAAGTACTGGTAGATACTGCCGGACAAAAAGACGAATATGCCGTGCAAGCGCCTGCTTTTATCAGTCCGATGTTGCCTGCCATGGGCGATGTGACCCCGTTTTTTGTCAATGATACCTTTCTGATTTTTGCGAGCAGACGCGCGGGTGGTTTGGGCGGTTTGGATTTGTATTACAGCATTTTACGCGATACCAGCTGGTCGCCCGCCGTGAATTTTGGCCCGGCCATCAACAGCGCGTATGATGAGGTAAGTCCTTTTCTGGCGACCGACGGACGGACCCTGTATTTCAGCAGCAACCGCACCGAAAGCATCGGCGATCTGGATGTGTACAAGTCCTATTTCGAAGACGCCAAACAAGCGTGGCAGCCGCCGGTCAACCTGGGATTGCCCATTAATTCCCCGGGAGCGGATGCCTTTTTCCGACTTTCGAACGATGGCAGCACCGGTTTTTTCTCTTCCGATCGGATCGA
>CAIVGO010000693.1 GCA_903905445.1 uncultured Bacteroidota bacterium | reverse complement strand
GCATGGAACGACCACGGCGTCCGGCTTGGTTTGTTCAAAAGAGGGGTTTTGGACCAGATTTTGGGTAAAAACAGCGTATGTTTTTAAAAAAAGGCCAACGAGGAGAATTAGTAGTCGCATAAAAAGGTGTTGTAGGCTTGCAGTGTGGTGATATATAGTGGGTGCTTGGTTTTGGTATTTTGTTGCAAGGAATTTACAAAACTTTGCCAAGCGCATCGAAAAAGTATATTTTGTTAAATTTTCTCAAAACATACATTTTTTTCTTTAAAATTATAGACAAATGAATAAATACCGTAATTTTGTGTGAAATTTTCACGTTATGATAATACGGTTTGTTGTTCAAAATATTTATTCCTTCGGCGAATCTGTGGAGTTCAATATGCTGCCACGTCCTAAAATCAGGACGCCAGAAGGGCATAAATATAGTATGAATGGATTTGATCTGCTCAAGCTTTCTGCTATGTTTGGCCCCAATGCTGCTGGTAAATCAAATTTTTTCAAAGCCATCGGGTTGTTTCAAAAACTGGTTTTAGGAGAAATTTCGAGCACTGCTGTTCAGGAGGCTCAGTTTAAGTTCGGACCATCTGAAAATGTACACCAGGTACTCGCAATGGAGTTTTTGCAAGACAACCAACCCTTTTATTATGCAGTAGAACTAGTCGATGGGCAAATCCAAACGGAAGAACTATACCGTTCCGGTTTGGGTAAGACAACAGACATTTTACTTTTTGAGCGTAAAACCCTGTCCGATAACCAGCAAACACTTACCTTTTCAAAAGAATTTGAGCTAGACGAAAAAAGTCAATTGCTAAAAACTATTCTATCGGAGGAGTTTTTAGATCCAACCTATAGCATGTTTCAATGGGTGTCTCATCGGGATAATCCGCATCTAAAACCAGTTAAAACAGCATTTAGATGGTTCCTCCACACACTTCAGTTAATTGGACCCGAATCAAACCAACATGTATTAGCCCAAAAGTTAGATTATGATCCGCATTTTAGAAAATTTGTTGGGGTGATACTTCCATGCTTCAACTTAGGCCTTTTTAATATGGAATTTGTTTCCAAAACAGAAAATGACGCATCAGGTATTCCGGAAAGCCCCTTTTCCCCTGAAACTGGAGCAAGTACATCCAACTCAAAGCGAACAACAGGCAATTATAAAATCAAAGAGCATCAACCACTTACGTTGGTAAAAGAACATACGCAGCCGCTGGGAAAAAAGTTGCAGGTAAGCCAAATTAATCAAATCGGAAAACAAGTAAATTTCAATTTACATTCAATTTCTGATGGAACCATTCGTTTACTGGATTATTTGTCAGCATTTTACGATATAATAAACCAGCCCAAAGTGTACCTGATCGACGAATTTGATCGTAGTATACACCCAAGTTTAGCCAAAGAACTCATTAAAAAGTTTGCTTCTGATACGCAGACCAAAGGGCAGTTGATTTTTACTACCCATGCATCAGACCTGCTGGATCAATCTATTTTCCGGCAAGACGAAGTTTGGCTTGCAGAAAAAAAAGTCAGTGGCGCAACCGAACTTTACGCTTTAAGTGATTTCAAGGAGCACAATACAATTGATATTCGCAAGGGGTATCTTAATGGACGATATGGGGCTGTTCCTTTCCTTTCTGATTTGCAAGATTTAAACTGGCACCTTTATGATCTTGACTAATCGGCTTTTTACACGACGAGCACCGTTTAAAAATGCGAAAAGCCTTTATATTTTTTGTGAAGGCCGAAAACGCGAATACCAGTACTTCAATTATTTCAAGGGAATTGACAGCAATATCAACATCGAAGTATATGCTTTGCAACCGGATGAAAATAACACACCAACTGGACTGTATGAAATTGCATGTACATGCTTGATCCGGTCTACCATGAACCCCAATCCCAAATATGAACTTTTGCCGGAAGACGAAGTTTGGTTTGTAATTGACACAGACCAATGGAACGATAAAATTGATATTTTAAGGAAAAAATTACAGGATCACGAAGGGTGGAAGGTCGCTCAAAGCAACCCCTGTTTTGAAGTGTGGCTTTATTTTCATCAATTAAGTAGGCCGTCTATTCCCAATTTTTTTAAAGATTGTACTCCTTGGCGGAGTTTGGTAGCACAACATTTTCCAGGTGGTTTTGATGCGCGGAGACATCCTATACTAATTGGAAGTGCAATTGAACATGCGCAAAGTTTCTATCAAGAAATTGGAGAAAACTACCCTTCCATTGGATGTACGCAAGCATTTTTATTGGGTAAAGTAATTTTTGAGGCTTGTCAAGAGAAAATAATGGAAGCCCTTGCATTTGCCAGTATAAAAGAGGTCTGACGACGGATCAAGTTAGACCCTAGAAACGGGATACCCCAACCCTGTTAAAAATGTTAAAAAAATTGGCCCCAACAAATATTCCCCGGACATTACAATTTTGGCAGCAAAACCCGTCCATCCACCTAACGCTTATGCACTTTCAACCCAACATTAAAAAAACAAACCGTCGCGCATTTCCAGTCAAAATGCTCTATGCGTTTGTATATCCTTTTAGTTCGGGCATTGTGATTTACGCCGGACTGAT
>CAIVGO010000692.1 GCA_903905445.1 uncultured Bacteroidota bacterium | reverse complement strand
ATTTTGCAACAAATCATCCCCCACGTCGCGCATATACACGCACGCGTCGGACACGCACAAGCAGCCCAGGTAAACGACCCGTTTGCACCCGAATGGCAACATCACCTCAGCGTTTTTGAAGGATGGTGGCAACAAATTTTACAGGAAAAACAAAAGGCGGGCATCCAAAAAATGACGATTACGCCCGAATTTGGTCCTGCGCCTTACATGCCTTTACTTCCCTTTACGCAACAGCCGCTGGGCAATCAGTGGGAAATAAACCGTAAAATGATGGAACGGCTGCAAACCACGCTTCACCTGTAAAGCCAACGCAAAATACCAATGAAAACGGCGGTATGTAAATCCAATTAAAATCAAATTTTTTATCCATCCATCCTTTAAATCCTTTTAAATCTCGGTCCTGATCCATTTAACATCAATTTTTTATCCATCCATCCTTTAAATCCTTTTAAATCAGGGTCACATGCGCGCCTTTCAAAAAAAACGAACCAATCTCTTTTATACCCTCCTCAGTTTACCCGCAACGGCCGTAGGTTTTTGTTTGTCGACGCAAGTGGCAGCCCTGAGCTGGATTCTGAGCACCCAGTACAAGCTCCATATCGAAGATGTGGCTTTGGTTTGGCTGGCGGGTCCGCTCTCCGGCATCATTGCGCAACCCATCGTGGGTATGATGAGTGATAAAAGCTGGTTTATGGGTGGCCGACGAAAACCCTACATTGTGATGGGTGGAATATTGGGTGCCGGGATGCTGCTTGCATTGCCCCATATTGGTTTTATCAGTCAATCGAGTGGCACCAGTATTTTTGTAGTCGCGGTGATCGTGTCCCTTTTATTAGACATGAGTATCAATGTCACCTTCAATCCGGCAAGGGCGATCATCGCCGATGTTACGCCCCCCGGCCTCGACCGGATCAAAGGGTTTTCGTGGATGCAAGTGGTCAGCGGTACCTTTGGTATTGCAGCCTATTTCGTGTCGGTGGCTTTTGGCAATATGGCGTTGATTTATGTAGCAGCCCTTGTGGTGCTCCTTTTTTCAACGGTTCCCGTGTTTTTTATAGAAGAGCCGAGGGTATTGCACACAGAAGATGCTGAACAGGAACCAACAAAGGCCCGATCTTCCTTGGCCGATGGGATTGCTATTTTATTTCCGTTGTACGGTTTTATCGCCTTTGGCTTGTTTGTCGTCATCAATAAAATGATCTTACAAGGCGGCTGGGATGGCATACAAACTTACTTTATGCTGGGCTGCTTGGTGGCTACGATTATTTTGGGGGCCATCACGATCTGGAAGGGAAAGCGGCAACCTTCCGACACCCATGATTTTCAAAAAATACTGTTGGCGCATGCATTCTCCTGGCTGGGTATACAGAGCATGTTTGTCATGAGTTATTTTTACATCAAAGAAAAAATGCTGCCGGGGCTGGATACTTCCCACGTGATCGCAAATGCTTTTTCAAGTATTTTTTCGACCTCCGAGCACACAACAGAACAAACTGCGGGTAATATTTTATCCCTGGGATTTTTATTGCTCAACGTGGTAGGCGCACTCCTGCCGGTGCTATTGCTGGAACCGCTCAGCAAAAGAATGGGAAAAGTAAAGGTTTACCGAACCGCCATTGCCTGTATGACCGCCGGCTATTTTTTGCTCTATCTGGCAGGAACCCGGGAACTTGTGTTTTACCTTGGAATGATTATTTGTGGCATCGGCTGGTCGGCCGTCATCTCCATCGTGTTTGCCATCATGACCGAAAAAGTAAATGCCCGGAAAATGGGCATGTTTATGGGTTTATTCAATTTCAGCGTGGTTTTGCCCGCCATGATGACGCCTGGCATCTCCAAGATCGTGCATGATACCGGCAATTATGCGCTGCTTTTTTTAATCATTGCGATCAGTTTGCTGGTTTCTTTGATTTGTTGGTTGTTT
>CAIVGO010000691.1 GCA_903905445.1 uncultured Bacteroidota bacterium | reverse complement strand
GCCCTCATGGGCTGTTTTTAGCAAGTGTGGATCAATCGTCATGTAATATTGGGTTCCTGCCGATCGGACAGTACACTACAGTATGGTATTTGGAGTGCGCAACAAATTACGTGTTTTGAGTTACACTTGTTTGCATTACGTTATTCTTTGTCAAATGGTTGGGTCCAAATGTTCATCTTTGTATTTTTTTACCCAGATTTAAATGGATTTGAAGGATGGATGGATAAAAAAATTGATTTTCAATGGATTAGAAGCCAACTGTTTTCATAACCACTTTGCGTTGACTACATCGTTAAAATACTCCACATGCAATCCGAACTTAGCCATTATATACAAGCCACTTTTGGTCTTACCCCACAAGAACTCAACGCCATTGATGGATTTTTCAAACCCATGGCGCTCAAAAAGCATGATTTTTTTCTAAAAACAGGTCAATATGCCCAACAATTAGGGTTTCTGCAAGCCGGCCTGGTGCGCGAGTTTATTGAATTGGAAGATAAAGAAGTTACCAAATGGGTGTCGGGCAAAGGGTATTTTATCGTCGATATTTCCAGTTTTTTATTTGAAAAACCGGCACGCTGGAACTTGCAAGCATTGACTGATTGCGAACTGATGGTCATTAATAAATCGGACTATGCCCGCATTGGAACCGTGATTCCCAAATGGCCCACCCTCGAAAAATTATTCCTGGCGCGTTGTTTTACCATTTTAGAGGACCGTATTGTATCCCACCTTTCTCTTTCGGCTGAGGAACGATACGACCAGTTTTTTCATTTTGCCCCCGATTTATTCAACCAGGTCCCCCTACAATACCTCGCTTCCTTGCTGGGTATGACGCCTGAAACCTTTAGCCGGATCAGAAAAAAACAACTGCTGCGCAATTCTTGATTTAGATCAATTGCACCCGAAAGGAACAGCCTGACTTTTGTCTTGTCAAACAAATAACACAAACAAATGGCAAGCATCAAAATTTCAAACCTGTTCTTTTTCATCACTGCAGTCCTCATTCAGGGCAATGCTCAAAATTCAACCAACATGCAAATCAATCAAAATGCTCCGGTAAAACAAAACAAAGCAATCTTCATCCAGGCTACCCCCGAAAAGGTTTGGGCGGTGCTCACCGACATTAATAACTGGCCAAACTGGAACCCGAAAATCAGCAAGGCGCAGATGAACGAATCAATTACGCCAAGCGCCAAATTTAAATGGACGGTCAACGGGGCGAAGATAAAATCTACCCTGCACACGGTTGATCCACATAAAACATTTGGCTGGAGCGGTACCACCTTCGGCGGTTCAGCCATCCACAATTGGTACCTTCGTGCACAAGGAGATGGCACCTATATTCAAGTGGAAGAAAGCATGGAAGGCTGGTTGATCAAGCTGTTTAAGCAAAAAATGAACCGCGACCTTGAAGCGGATATGCTGATCTGGCTGGAACAACTCAAACTTACCGCAGAAAAATAAACACCACTGGCGCTGACCACCTGATTTACAATTTCGTCATTTTTAAGATGGTCAGCGCCAGCAATGCATTTTCTTCATTCGAATCCAAGGTGCGCAACAAGGTAAGCGCCCGCGGATTTGGACCACTTGCCTGCTCCGGATTGGTGATCGCAGCGGCCGTTTTATCGCCGATTAAAACGGGTAAACTGGCTTCAGTGCCGGTCGCTTCCATACGGGCGAGCAACTTACTCCCGCGCCCGGGTGCCAGCAGCGTGCCATCGACAAACAAACCCAAGGGTTGTTCATTGAGCCAAATTTCAATTTCTTTGTCTTTTTGACGGAAAATAAACTCCCGATCAGAGGT
>CAIVGO010000690.1 GCA_903905445.1 uncultured Bacteroidota bacterium | reverse complement strand
TCCACAGAGAAGCTTGGAGGGACGGAGTTACGCGGAGTTTTTCTCTGTGTAACTCCGTCCCTCCAAGCTTCTCTGTGGAACCTCTTCTCGCATATGGCCCAACCCAACCAGGCAACTGAAAAACGCGTATCATCTAAAACAACTTTTCCACATGAAAAATCTCCTTTACCTGTTGCTCCTGTGTGCCACGCCTTTATGCGCTCAATCTGAATTCGGCCTAAGTTTCAAAGCAGGCAATTTTACCCTGCCCAAACACGGTCCGGGTCAACGGCCCTTGGGTAATACGTATTCTTCCAATGCGCTTTCTGCAGGTTATACCCTGAGCGCTGGGATTTCTGAAAATTTGCGTTTAAATCAACATTGGAGCCTAAACACCGAGTTGTTATATAGTATTGCGGCCTTTTCGCTTAAGGAAGATTTTAACTACGACCCACAATTCGAGCAGTACATGCTGATCGAAAATAGTTGGACCCGCAAATACCATGAACACAACCTGATGCTGCCGATTCAGGCACAATACCACCTAAATGCTTCGGGCAAAACCAGGCTCGGATTGGGCATTTGCTCCGCATTTAACTTATTTACCTATCAAAAAGCCACTTCCGGAGAACCTGAACCTAAAAGTTTGACTGTGCAACAATTGCAGGCCCGGGCTTATTTCAGACAAGGCGCACTTGCAGTTCCCGCGCGACGGGTGCAACTATTATGGATGGCAAGTTTACAGCAGGCAATCGGTAAAAATACGTCTATCGGTATAGCACTATTGGTTGCTACCCGGCGTAACAAGATGAATATCTATTTCAATGATTATGAGGATAAAATGTTGCCATCTCGTTCGCCGTTTTTGATGAAGAGTTTGCAGGTTTCGTTGTCACAAATCATCAGTCGGCATTAATCCATTGGAAAACCAAAGGTCGGATTGAATAAAAAATCGCGATCGGTCAGGGTAAATAAAAAGGCAAGTAAATCTATTTTTTCGTTGGGCGTCAATTCAATTTTTTGCTTCAACGCGTTTGTTTCTGCGTAATAGTTGATGACATCTCGCAGTTTTCGAAAACGGCCATCGTGCATGTACGGATAAGAAAATTCAATATTGCGCAGGGTAGGCACTTTAAATTTTAAAGTATCCGCAGGGTTTTGGCTGATGCGCACCCGTCCATAGTCATTCAGCCCGGTATCTATGGGCAAGCCGTTTTGTTCAAAAGATCCATGGGTGAAAAGTGGTTCGGCATGACAAGACGCACAATTTTGCTGAAATAAACGGTAGCCATTTTGCTCCTGATCGCTGAATGCGTCTAATCCTGCTTTTACCCGGTCGTATTTTGCGTTGGCTGAAACCAGGGTCAGTTCAAATTGGGCCAATGCTTTTAAAACCGCAGCACCGGTTGCGGTCGAGTCGCCAAAAGCCTGGAAAAAACGCATCGGATAACGTTTCGTCTCATTTAAACGTTGAACCACTTTTTCGATTGAAAAATCCATTTCAAGCGGATGGGCAATAGGGGCAAGTGCCTGAAAATCAAGGTGCTGCACCGCGCCATCCCACATAAAATAAGTAGACCAGGCTAAATTGCTCAATACCAGCGCATTCCGGGTACCAATCCGGTTTTCTATACCATGACTTAGAGTATGGTCTACATGCGCAAAAGCGGTAAATGACAGGTGACAACTTGCACACGAAATCGTGCTGTCACGCGATAAAATGGGATCGTAAAACAGTCGGCGCCCAAGTTCAATACCTTGCCGGGTTAAGGGATTTTTAGAAAATTCATACTGCGGTTTTGGCCAGGATGCTGGGTGGGTTAAAACGATCGGATCACCGGATTGCCGCATTTGCGCCGTACATACCAGCCAAAACACCAATAAAATTAAAGAAATGCCTCCCAAATGGCTATTGCGCATGGATTTGGAATGATTGTGCGATTATTTTAGAAAAAACTTTAGCTACTAAACACGGGGCCATGATGTTTGGATCATGCGACCAGTCTATCTGCGCTAAAAAGGGGCTCAACTCCAACATAATCAGCGGTGTTTTTGAGTTCAAAGGCACTGCCAACCGCACCGATTGCAGCGTCGGGAAAGGCGGCAAGTAGCCGCCCAAATGAAATTGAAATTCGTGCTTTCGAGTGATACATTTACTATAAAAACCCTCGATTTTAATATTGATGTACCCGCCTTGCCAGCCCCAAAACATGCCTTTGGTCGGATCCAAATCACCGCCCATTGCGCCCAATGCGTGTGTCAAACTGTCAATACCAACATCAAATGCAATTTCATCATAAATCAGGTTTGCTGGAATGGAAAATTGCAAATCGAGTGTCCCTGGTTCCTCTATATCCAACAAATGATGGCTGTCTTTTTCGGTAAAGACAGCCATCCCGTTTTTATAAAACACAACATTAGAAAGGTACATGCGCAAAGCGTGAAAAGCCAGGGAATCGCCACTGGCGGTGCGTATGGGCCCATTTGGTACAATCACTTTTTGTTCAAAGCAAGGTAAAACACGAATAACCGTTTGAATATCCGTTGTTTGCCCCATTGTCGAAAAGGGTAACAAAAACGCAAATGACCACAATAAATGATGCATTTTATGCAGGCGAAATCCGTTTGCGCTTAATTTATCAGTTGCCACTAATGCACGATGTTTACTTTCTTGGTATTGACCTGATTTCCGGCCGAAATCCGCACAAAATACATGCCTGCGTACAGTGTTTGCACATCAAAATAACACATCGTGCTGCCTTGGTACAAATACTGCGTCTTTACTATACGGCCTTCCATGTTAATCAGCTCCACTTTCCGGTCGAATGTTTCTGCCAATTTGGATTGTACCACCAATAAATCTGTTGCCGGACTAGGGAAAACGGTCAAATCCAAACTTTCGGCCGGGACATTCTGGGTCGCTACCGTAGGCGTGTAAGTGGTCACGCCCGCTGGTACGGTTGCGTGTGAGAAACCACCACCTGGGCCGCCTGCTGGCGCGACACCATAATAACTGGTGCCCAAAATATACGGGAAAACAGGATTGTTGTTCGCATCAATTGTGGCAAAATAACAATATATACCGCCCGGGTAATCTGGTGTTTTGCAAAAACGGCCATTGTGTACATCCAAATCGCCAGAACCATCCACATATTCGTAATCTTCCGAATAAGCGCCTAAAACAGCAGGCAATGGCGTCGAATTTGGCAACATGGAAGTAATCATGTCTGTAAATTTGGGTCCCACCGCAGCGGTGCCATCGGGCAGGGTAGTGCGCTCCGTGATATTGCGCAAACGAAAGCCCGGAGTTATGCGCTTGAGCGGACTGCCGGGATTCATGGGATCGCTATAGCCGTACGCACCGTATATCGGAAACCCGTCGGATGCAAATCCAAGCAAGGGACTATGGGTCGTACTATCCGGAACATACAGTCCATCCGCCAAATACACCGTACAAACATTCGAGGTAGGGACCTGCGAAATATTAAATGCTGCCGGATTTTGATGTGCATGGTAATCGGCGGTCATCGGACCAGGGTGACCATGCGCGCAGTCGAACCCCAGGTTTTCAAAATACACAGCGTTTTGATGCCATTTGCCAGCATTGTTATAAGTAGCAGCATCACGGTTGTTGTAGGCCACGGTGCCATTGATAAACACTGCCACGGCCCCCATGCCCACATTGGTAGGCGTACCAGTTTTAGCAACCGGGTTTAGCGGAATTTTAAATATGTAATTATTGTTCAATGAGGTACTTACAGCACCTAAGGCATACGGTCCGGTAATGTACGAAGGCAGTCCCGTTGCATTGATGTAGGCGTTATTTGCATCGTAACGCACCTGTTGCACATTCGCCAAACTGGCATCGTTGACAGGAATGGAGTTGCCGAGCACGTAATGGCGGGTGGTGACGCCCGTTGTATTAAACAACCACTTGGTGATGGCCGGGTTGGTTTGCCCGTGACAAAGGAAGTGGGCGCATAAAAATGCAAAAACGAGTAAATTGCTTTTCATATTCTTTTTTTGAATGACAAACAGGTATGAAATCAATTAGACGTCGTTGTGCTCGTTTTCTTGCGGTGGCTATTTAATATATGACCCATCTTACCGAACGGGTCAAAGGGCATATAACTGTTTAATGTTGAAATTAATCCTCCATAATCGTCCCCAACCCAACGACCGGATAATTTTCCAATGTCTGCGGATCAATACTCCAATGCGCAGCCATGCGCGACACATTTTCTTCCGAACTGATGCAGAATAATTTGCCTTCCTCGAGGACCCATGCACGTTCTTCGGCTTCGATTGTGCGGTCCAATTCTTCCTGAACAAAAGTGTTTTCAAGGTCGGTCATTTCACCCAAATCGAAATACACCTCGTCTTCCGCTACGCTATAAGCCCGTACTACTTCGCCGTCCACAAAGCGGGCCCAGGCGCTGTAATTGACACCCCGAAAACTGCCATAGAACTGTACCTCTCCGTACGAGCGACTCATTTCCAAAAACTTATCATATTGTTGCTGATTTTGTAGATCAAGTCCGTGTCCGACCACCAATACCCAGTTTTGAATAGGGGGCGTTACAAATAAATATTGTGTAAAGGCACCTTGTATTCCATTCTCCACATTTGTTTTAAACTGCTTTTTACCTGGTTTTGCAAATTGTGCTGCTACACTTTCGGCATTTTCGGTTTTGATGGCCAACCAGGTGGCTTTGCGACCAAAAGCAATGGGGGCAGATGGGGTTTCATTCACAAAATATTCGATGGGTTCGTATTGCGATGCATGGAATTTATCGCCTGTGGTTGTGCGGGTCGCTTGCACCTGTTGCTGGTTCTTCTTTTTTTCTCGGCTCCATTTAATAAGGTAGTATCCAATAATAACCACAAAGGCTAATATCGTTAACCAGGTGTTTTCATGCAGCAGTTGGCGAATTTGTTCGTAGATATTCATTGGGAATCAGGTGGTTTTATTATTT
>CAIVGO010000689.1 GCA_903905445.1 uncultured Bacteroidota bacterium | reverse complement strand
TTTACGATCACCGAACTGAAACAATTTGGCGAACGCAACACGGATAAGGACCGGGGCGGCGATTTTGGCCTGGAAAACTCCTTTACTTTTAGCGACTTTTTGATCCGCGCCGATGGCAGTGCAGTCGTTGTTGCGGAGGAAAACTATTTTACAGTTTCCACCAATTATTACGGACGCACCTACACCACCACCACACGGTATTATTCGAACGACATCATCATCTTTTCCATCAATTCGGCAGGAGAAATTGAACGCACTTCCTCCATTCCGAAATATCAAATTGGGGTAAATACGAAATACTTCCTTTCCCATGTTTCCCTCGTGGATGGAAATAATATCGCGTTTTTTTACAACGAAGACGAAGACAATATGTCCAAACCCGTGAAAAATCCAAAACCAAAGTTGGTAAACGATTTTAACGATTGTGTGGCGGTGATGACCACCCTTACCTCCGATGGCCAACTGACCCGTACTGCTTTATTCGAAGCCCAAGACATTGAAACTTTGTTTGTGCCTAATTTGAGTACGCCATTTGATCGGAATAAGTTGTTTTTTGTGTCTATTAAGCCAAAATTATTTGGTAAAAACAATTTCCGCATGGGGACCGTTGTGCTGCCGAAAGCATAATAAGAAGTATTGGACACTACTGGATGTATTTCGCGCAGATGCAACACAGATGCATTTTCGCAGATGTTACGCAGAATAATCTGCGTAACATCTGCCTTTTTTTCTGTGTAACATCTGCGCGAAATATGTCCGGTAGTTTTCCATACTTTTGATTCCACTTCAAATTTAAAAAGTATGAATCGCACCTATTTTACATTTTGCTCTATAACCATTGGGTTACTCTTGCTTTGCACACGCCTGCAAGCGCAAGATAGTTACCATGTTTACCTGGACACCTTCCTTCAAAACCAATATAATTTGCCTGCCGTGCAGCAATGGGCACTGCCCAATACCGAAACTGCGACCCAGGCAGGAATGTACAATTACAACGGCACAACGACCACATTCAACCCCGGCAACCAACCGTTTTCGCTCGCAACCCGCCGATCCGTAACCGCTGGTCCAAACCCCTGGGATGCAGGCGATATTTTCCCAAATACCGCGACGATCAATCCGGGCGACCAATGCCTGGTGATCATCTGGTTGCGGAGTGAAACACCCGGTGCCAAGGCCAATTTTTATGCGGAACATTCCAGCACCTATGATAAACAGGTGATTTCGACCGTAAAAGTGGGCAATACCTGGAAAATATACGCCGTACCGTTTACTGCCAGTGCTGCTTTCCCAGCAGGTTTGCTCAATTTTGGCCTGCATATGGGCTATATTAATCAGGTGATCGAATACGGGGGCATGGCTTGTTTGAATTATAAAAACCTGGTCAATTTTGATCAATTACCCATTTTGCTCAACAATGATTCCTACCCGGGCATCGAACCGGATGCACCCTGGCGCGCAGTAGCAGCCGCTGATATTGAACAAGTTAGAAAAGCCAATTTGAATGTGCAAGTGCTTACGTCGGGCGGACAAGCACTCGCAGGCGCGACGGTACACGTTGAAATGTTGCAACACGCCTTCAAATTTGGCACTGCCGTAGTCAGCAATAAATTCAATGGTGGTTGGGATTACAACCCGGTTTATGAGGAAAAACTGCTCAATTTGGATGGCAAAGGGCATGGTTTTAATGAAGTAGTTTTTGAAAACGACCTGAAATGGCCCGGATGGGAAGGTGCATGGTTCAGCAC
>CAIVGO010000688.1 GCA_903905445.1 uncultured Bacteroidota bacterium | reverse complement strand
TAAAACCTGCATTGACTCAATCAAATCGGGGGCTTTTATTTCAAATCCATCCACAAACGGGTTCGGAGACACGGTCAATACCGCTTGTTCAGCAGCGTCGGGCACAAAGGCCGCCGTAGAAGTACTCAAAAAACGATATACCTGGGTACTGTCCGGATAAACAACCCATAAATGCGCAGGTAACAATTTGAAACTGCGGGCTTTCGGAAAATCATATTGTACCTGCCCATCTTCGTTGATGCAGGCCACCCGATAGGTATTGTCCTTAAAACTGTTCAAACAGAATTCCAGTTTGCCAGACGTACTAAACAGGTTCCGTTGGGCCACCTGCACGTTCCAAAAATGTTGTAAGTAAGACGGCGGCGTAACTACTTTGTATAAGGCGTAATCCGGGCCATAGATCCGAAAAACGGGCTCAAGGTTGGTCGAAAAGTTCAAAAAGATCGCCGAAATCCCATCCGCGCTCGTACGCGCGACCCGCTCTGGAAAAGTATGCAGGGTTTCAAAGGTTTTGGGATCCACGATTCGCGTGACGAGTTTGCCCGCCGCATCGTGTACCACAAAGACCAGTTGATCATCCAAACCCGGAATAGAACTTAAGGTATACGATTCGCATGGAAATGAAAAAAGTACGTTACCGTTTTCCTGTACAATTTTAAATACAGAACGTTCAGCAGCAGGGACTTGTACATATTGGATCCCAGCAAATTCCAGCAGTGAATCATTGTTAAAGTAATCCTGCGAAACCCAATCCAGGTTATAAAAACCATCAATCGGCAATTGAATGGTTTTGTCTAAGCTATGATCCGGTCTGTACAAATGATATCCGGTAAAATCATCGCCCCAATTATAAACCAAATAGCGCTCCCCCATAAAAGGAAATTGCATGCGATAAACGTAATTGTCTGAGCCATAATGGTGTTCTTCTGCCAATCCAGGCAAACTATACACCCTTGGGCCCGCCAACAACTTAGGTTCGAGGCCTGCTTCGGTACTAAAACGCGCACCAGGATAGTTATGGTCAACAAACATTTGCTTGGAATTATCATCCTCGAATACTGTGCCCGAGGGCGGACAAGCAGAAAAATCATCGGCCGACCAATTAAAGATCGTTTCAATCCCGGCATCCTGATCAATCAGATTTTCAGTAAGTTGGTACCCCGCGCACAAGTCGGCAGGCGAATGCAAGGTGACCGACTTCCAGGGCTGGTGATCGGTTTCAAAAAGATCCAACTGGCAATTTTGGCTCAATAAATAGCGCTCCCCGGATACATCCAAACGAATGCGAGACAGCGTACCCGGACCGTATGTATGTTCGAGTTTTAATTGAGCATGGGCTGTAAATTGAAAGCAGCAGGCAAAGACGAGTAACAGGGTTTTGTTGAAGGACATACTGGATGCGCGTTTTAATAAAAGGTTGACAATCGGATTCAATCCTTAATAAAAACGAAGATACTGGTAAAACGCTGTTTGTTTTTTGACAGGATTGGTCATATCGCGCCAAAAATTTGCCCAAAAATAGCAATGGGCAGCATTTGTCGCCAAAGCAAACAAAAGCCGCCCACTGCGGGTATGTTCAATTACGCCTGATTACAGCGTAGACAAGGTTTTATTGATAAAATAGGTCAGTGCCTCGCCGCGCAACATGCCTTGCTGCAACAGCGCCAGATCGTACAGGTATTGCGCCAGTATTTTCTGATCGGCCTCCTGCTCGCCCACCAATTTTTGAGCAATCAAGGGATGGTTGGTGTTCACCACCACATTGTACATGTCCGGGAAATCGCCCATGCCCATGCCTTGCAGCGATTGCATTTCTTTCATGCGGCGCATAAATTCGGGTCGCACAATCACTACCGGCTGATCATCGGGCGCGAGTGCGCTGCATTCAACACGGCCGTCTTTGCTGGAAATGCCTTCAAACACCTTTTTTACGGTTTCTGTTTCTGCCTCGCTGAGTACAGATTCGCGTTTTTCGTCCTTCTGTACCAACTTATCCAGGGTGTCGGAGTCGATGCGCACGAATACGATACCACTCTCGGCTTTGTATTCGATATGCTGCATCCAGTGGTTGTCAAGCACGGTATCCAGGCGCAGCACGTCGTAGCCACGGTTGTAGGCCGCCTTGATAAGCGCATCATGTCCCTCGGGATCATTGGTGTAAATGCAAACCGTTTTATTGTGTTTGTCGGTCTGGTTGGCCTTGATGTGCTCTTTATAGTCGTTCAGCAGGTAAAACTCGCCTTTGGTGTTTTCCACTAAGGTGAAATTAGCCGCTTTTTCATCAAACTTTTTATCCGAAATGACGCCATACTTGATGAAAACGCCCAAATCACGCCATTTTTGCTCAAATGCCGGACGATCCTCCTTGAACAGTTCATTGAGTTTGTCGCCCACTTTGCGGGTAATGTACTCGCTGATTTTCTTCACATTGGTATCGCTTTGCAAGTAGGAGCGCGACACGTTCAACGGAATATCGGGAGAGTCGATGATCCCGTGCAGGAGCAGCAGCCATTCTGGCACGATATCGCGCACATCATCCGTCACATACACCTGATTGGAGTACAAATGGATTTTATTGCGGGTGGCCTCTAAGGTTGCGCCGATTTTCGGGAAATACAAAACACCCGTGAGGTTGAACGGATAGTCGATGTTGAGGTGGATCCAAAACATCGGCTCCGGCGCCATCGGGTACAATTCGCGGTAAAACGCTTTATAATCCGCTTCTTTGAGGTCGGTAGGCTGTTTTTTCCAAAGTGGCCGGGTATCATTGATGATATTCGGCACTTCCATGGTTTGTGGTTCCTTGTTTTCGTC
>CAIVGO010000687.1 GCA_903905445.1 uncultured Bacteroidota bacterium | reverse complement strand
CCGGGTTGATTGATCACCAACATGTATGGATTATCCGTGATATTTTCAATAATGGGTTGTAAATCGCCATTAAGCGTGTACTCCAGCATAAACGGCCCCGTTCCTGTAAATTTAACCTTAATTACCCCCTCTTGTCCCGGACACAATTGTGGTGCAGGAGGCTGTAATTGCGCGATGGGTGGAGAACGCACGATAATGCGTGCAGTTGCAACCTGCGTTTTACCGCAAGCATCGGTGACGGTAACCCTAAAATTGGAAGAAACAGAAACGTAGGGAGAAATCGTGGCTTCCGTGCCGCCGTTCGACCAACTGTAAGAAAACGGCTCAACACCAGAAACAACCGTTACACCAACCGTACCGACACCCGGACCGCAAATTACCACGGTATCCGGTGCGATCACCAATTGAGGTAAATCCTTGATCGTCAGGATTTCCTGCGGCATGGTGCATGAACATGGATTCAACAGGGTGATAATGATGGTTTCATCGCCTTCAATCAATAAATCATTGGCAATATTCACGGTCAAAATCAACTTATCCTGGCCAGATGGAATGATCGCAACGCCTGGAATCCCACTATAATCCAATACATTGGTAGCAGTCCCCGTAATGACATAGGCCACAGCAAGCGGAATATTGAGGTTGCCCCCAATGCGGTCAAATACAATTTGCACGGTGCCGCAACCTTCATACACTTCGGTTACATCCGGGTCGCCATTCACTACAAAATCCACCGAAGCATTACCCCCCGCATCAAAGGAGCCGTTTTTCAAAAACACGCCGGAATCGAAAATACCATCGCCAACGTCCCCTACCTTCAATTTCATATGATAAACCTGGCAAGGAATTACATTGGCAACCGCAGTCATACGACGCGTGTAACCGTCAAATTGCAACTCGTTCACAGAAGCCAAAGCAGAAGGGTTTTGGCCGCATAAAGTGCCCGTAGCGGGCGTATTGTTGTTGTAAAACCCGGTGTTGGTGATATGGTTTACGCTATTGATCGTAACCGGACCACCGCCAGGCAAGGTGGCAATGTTCTGGGTGCCCGCAATACCAGGCCCCGAAATAAAGAAGCCAAACACGTCATTAAATTGAGAGTTGACGTATTCACAATATTCTTCTGAACCAAACACAAACTCAAAGGTGAGGGGTGTTTGGGTTGGACTAAAATCAAATTCTACACCGGCGCGGTCAAAAATGGTACCGCCCGTTAAGGTCCCCAGATCGGCATCGCCTGTAGCAATCCCGTAACCGGCACTCGCATTGTCGGAGTCATTGGGACCAACCACCACCGAAATATCACCCGTTGCCATTACCATCCCCGTCGCAAAACCTACATTGGTCAAGCCATTGGTAAAACTACCAATCTGGCCGCCCTGTCCGTCAAAAGTGACGTTGGTAATGTCAAAACAGTTACCCCCAATCAAAACCTCTTTCACCAGTTCCTCTGCCGTTTGTCCACTGGCAACCTCAATCGTCGCCATGTCCTGCATCACGTCTTTCAGTTTTTTCTTCACACAAGTTTCGCAAACCAACGAAATGTAATGGCTGGGCGGGTTACTTGTATTCCAACTACAAGCATAATCAAGCCGAAATTGCATCGTTGCTTTGTTGGCAACAAACCGCAATTGGTGCAATTGTTGATTGTAGGAAACTTGCTGTACTGCCGGATCCAAGGCAACCACATCGGGCACACAAAGACCCAATTCAAGGTCTTCCGGCACCATGATGCTGTAGGTCTGGTTGGGGATCATTTGTTCGAAAGTAACAAAAACATGATCAGCAGGCGGAGCAATCTTGTGACGTTGCTGATGACCGTCCAGCACAAGCGGTTCCGTGTTGGAAATACCCGTTTGTGCCTGCAATGGACCAGCCATCGCCAAGATTAAACCCCAGCTAAAAAAAAGAGTGGTTGAAGTCAGGCGCATATGTTCGTAGTGTTTGGTTCGATAATATTGTTTCGTTGAGCGCGATTCCGGGATGACTGCAAGGAAAGGATTAGAGAAAGAAGGTGCAGATGAGAAGATTCCGGGATGCTTTTTGGAGGCGAACCATGGATTAAAGGACATTATTCAATATTTAAGGCGCAATTATACAAAAACAATATCAACATTATGCTATTTTAGACAAAGATACTACTACCTTATTAACAAATCTATAAAATTGCCAATGGCCAATGCCTCACAATACAGAATATAATTTCACACAACCTTTCTTAACCTACAATTAACCAAATATTATTCGCTAGTTTAATTATTTTTTTCCGCAAATGATTAGCGCATACTTGTTTACCAAAGAATCGCGGCGTAAGTTTGCACCGTCGGGATTTCCTGATTTTTGATCATTCCTCACTTTTTATCCTATGGACGGTGATCCGGTACTATACACGCGAAAAAAGACGACTCGTTGCACTCAGCGAGCCCGAGCCAGGCTGTTGGGTAAATCTTACCCCACCCTTTGCTCCTGACGAACTGGAGGAATTTGCCCGCCGGTTTGAATTCGACCCCGTTTTTCTTACAGATTCCCTGGATTTGGACGAACGCGCGCGCTACGAACGCGATGAAGACATCCGTTTTATCCTGATCAATACGCCGGTCAAAAATAAAAATGCCCAGGGCGAAAATGAGGCCTACTTTATTACAGTGCCCATCGGCATCATCCTGACCATCGAACACGTTATTACGATTTCAGCCTTTGAAACGCCCGTTTTAGCCAAATTTCTGGACAATAACGTGCGTAACTTCAACCCGGTGGACGAAAAACGTTTTGTACTCCAAGCCCTTGAACAAAATGTTTACCACTTCCTTTCCTGTCTGAAAACACTCAACCTGCGGCGTAACCGCATTGAAAAAGATTTGCTAAACAGCAGCCGAAATTCGGATTTAAAACAGTTGCTTTCGATCGAAAAAAGCCTGGTCTATTTTGTCAACTCCCTCAATGCCAATGAGTTGCTCAAAATGAAAATGAAACGCACGGACTTCCTCCACATCAATGGTGATGAAGACCTGGCCGATCTGTTCGAAGATGTAATCATTGATAATTCGCAGGCACTTTCCATGGCCAATGTGTACACCAATATCTTGAATGGTACCATGGATGCCTATTCCAGCATCATTTCCAATAACCTGAACCAGGTGATCCACCGACTCACCATTATTACGGTGGTGCTCATGGTGCCTACCCTGATTTCTTCTTTTCTGGGCATGAACGTCCCCAACGGTTTACCCGAACATCCGCTTGCTTTTTATGGGGTAATTGTGTTTTCCGGCCTCTTTACGGGGGTGCTATACTGGTTTATGCAACGCCGCAAATTCTTATAAATACTCTACATTCGGCTGAAAAACAAGTGCGCGGTTGGTCAAATCGAACGCGCATAACTTTCCATAAATGTTGGAGGTGTAAAATACTGCGCCGCTATCAATATCCTGGACGGGCAATTCTGCATGCCGCTTGAACATCGTTTTTACTGCTTCCACCGAAATAGGCGTATGACCATGTACAATCAAACGGTCTTCAAGCCATTCCCGATTCAAATCGTTGTACCAATCCCGAATCCAGATTAAGGAATCTTGGTTTGAAAATGGATCCTGTTCGTTAAAATTTAGACCCGCATGCACCAAAATATACCCGGGAATTTCGGCAAAACGCGGTAAATTACGCATCCAATTGAGGTATTCTACCGGTACCTCCAAAATAGACCGGGCAAAAAAACTGGACAGTAAATGCGCATCCCCCAAATCAGCTCGGCCCGTAAGCCGCGCCTCGTCGTAATCCTTTACCGTCATGGCCTCATGGTTGCCCATCAAACAATGCACCTGATAACCTTCTGATTGCATGCGCCAAATGGTATCTATCACGCCCTTGGAATCGGGTCCACGATCAACATAGTCTCCCAAAAAATAAAGTGTATCCGCCTTACTTACAGCCAATAAATCCAACATCGCAAGCAGCGTGCGGTTACAACCATGTATGTCTGAAAGTGCAATTGCACGTGCCATAAAGTACTTTTTTTGGGCAAAACTAATCCATCCAACCCTATCATCAGCGGCAAATTTTGCCAGCCATCAAATATTTACTCAAAAATAACAGCGCCCGTTTCCATATGCATTTCATTTTCAATGCGATAATAATACACCCCGGCGGGCATCTCCAACCGATCAATGGAACAGACCGCGTCGAATTGCTGAACCAAAACCTGATTTCCCTTTGCATCAAACAAACGGAAGGTGGCTATTCCTTTCCAGTCCGTCTCTACCCGCAAGCGTCCGCCCAAGGGTACCGGATTCGGGTATAACAAAGCGCGTATTTCCGTTGCTCCCCGCTCCATGCTCGTTTCAGGCATTTTTGGCACCTCAAAACTGGCTGGCGCTGAAAGGAAAAACTGCGCGCTGTTTTTGATCTGATTACTCGCGCCAAATGTCACGGTGGCGTTTTTGCCCACCGAAACATAATCCGCCGAGTCCAACAGGGTCCAAGGCAAACCATCCGCCAAGGCCCCACGCCGCCAAAGTCGCATGTTGGATGCCGAAAGATCGGCTGGTAAGGTGCCATACTGTTGAAATAATACGGTTCCAGGGGTGGTAAACGTTGAATTTAAACCATAATTATCCAAAATCCAGTACTGCGACAAACCTGTCTGGGTAGCCAACAAGGTATCCGGACGGGTTTGCAAACGGGTTACAACCAATTCGCCATTCGGTAAGGTAGCACCCGTCGAAAAGGCCAAAACCAAGCCCGTTCCATCAAAAGCATGGCGCTTGCCACTGGAAACGGTTTTGCGAAAACTCCGGCCCGGACCAAATGGCCCCGTGCTGCCTACCCGCAAAGTACCGCCGCCCAAACTCAAATGATTGGTCCCAATCCGATCCAGCGCCGCACCACGGGATTCGTTCATTTGGTAATACGATACCAGGCCCGTTTGACTGGTATGGGTTTTGGTCAGGTGCATTTGTGTGCGTATTTCTGCCTGACT
>CAIVGO010000686.1 GCA_903905445.1 uncultured Bacteroidota bacterium | reverse complement strand
TTGTACTTCAAAAATGGATTCCGGGCCGTTTTCACCTTCATCTTCAAAGATTTCTGCATAATTTGCTTGTAAACTGTACTCACCGGAAGTGATGATCCGGCCAGTCAAATCATACACCGTGTTCCAATCCCGGGCATTCAGCCCCAACCCAATTTCCATCGAATGCACCCGTGCCAGGTAGGCGGTCGCAGCACCTTTGGTAGCGCGGCCCAGATCGGCTACTGCGTAAGCGCTTTTTTCAGGCAACAGGCCTTGCGCAGTGGTAAAGTCTTCTACAATAAACTTGTAGGTATCAGCCAGGGATGCACGGGTTATTTTGCCAAATTCGGCGGGCAATACCGGCTCCCGAAAAAGGGGCATGCCACCAAAAATACGCGCTCCATAGAAATAGGCATAAGCCCGTAAAAAGTGCGCTTCTCCCAGCAAACGGGTTTTCAAATCTTCGTCGATGGTCGCCTTTGGGATATTGGCAATCACCGTATTTGCCCTGAAAATAGCGATAAACAGGTTGGTCCAGGCGCCTAAAGTCGGTGCGCTGTTTGCCACGGAGCGCCATTCTTCCATTTCGGTCAATGCCGGAAAGTCGGTTGGTTCCGACCCTTTTGCCGCATCATCGGAAAGGATATCGCCAAACATGAATTCGTAGTTGTGCGGCACATAACCCGACGGACTTGGGCCTTCATCCCAGGAAATCGCGTCGTAAATAGAATTAACAGCCTGAATGGCATTGCCGGGTTGGTTGAAGAAATTCTGATCGGTTTGTGTACCCTGTGGCGAGCGATCCAAAAAGTCTTTGGAACAGGAATTGGCCACCAACACAAGCATTGCAAATGCTGCTATTTTGAGAAATTGCTTTTTCATAATTGGAAGTTAATTGTTGCAAAAGATTGTGGTTCCGTTTTTTAAAATTTCATGTCTAATCCGATACGCAGCGAACGTGCAACTGGATAGGCTGCTGCATCTACACCAAACCCGAGCGGATTGCGGTAAAACTCCCCAATTTCAGGGTCAAAACCATTGTATTTGGTGAAAGTGAGCAGGTTATCTCCCGCAACATAGAAGCGGAGGTTCTGTACCCGTACTTTGGTCAAAAGGCGTGGTGAAATGGTGTACCCAATTTGCAGATTCTTCAAACGCAGGAAACTGCCGTCTTCCACAAAGAGGTCGCTGATCGGAATATTATTGCCAAAACGGGTGGTTGCACGCGGAATTTCACTGCTGGCATTTTCTGGCGTCCAGCGGTTGTCTACGCGCAGGCTTGGGGTGAAATACGGAGAGAAACCGTTGAAAATTTCATTGCCCGATACGCCTTGCATAAACACCCGCAAGTCCAGTCCTTTGTAAGAAGCAGAGGCTGTAAATCCGTACGTAAAGTTGGGCGTACCGCTTCCCAAATAAGTGCGGTCATCGGCATCCAGGGTACCATTGCCGTCGAGGTCGAGGTATTTTACATCGCCTGGACGTGCATCTGGCTGGATTTTTTTACCGGTGCTGTTTACATAAGCGTCTACATCCGCCTGGCTGTTGAATACGCCGTCGGTTTGATAGCCCAGGAAATAAGCGATTTCGCGGCCTTCTTGGGTAAACGTGGCGTTGCCCGCTACATTTACACTGCCGCCAGGAATACCTTCATTGCCGCCTAAGTTGATCACCTCATTCGTGATTTTGGTAAATACCAGGCCGAATTCGTATTTGAAAGCCTGGTCGTTGTTGCGGTAATTGATTCCAAGTTCAAGTCCTTTGTTTTCTACATCTCCAGCATTGGCACGTGGAGAAAAAGCGCCTACATACCGCGGGATCGGCACATCTACAATCATTCCTTTGGTCTTTTTGATGAAATAGTCGGCAGTCAAACCAATGCGACCAGCCCACAACGATGCATCAATACCCACGTTGGTCATTTCGGTGGTTTCCCATTTCAAATCGGTATTGGAAAGGGTCGTCGGAATCGCGCCCGGTACTGCTACATTGTTAAATACATACAACTGCTGTGGCACTACGGTGGTGAGGTAGCCGAAGTTGCCTGCGCTGTTCTGGTTGCCCACCTGGCCCCAGCCACCGCGTATTTTCAAATCTTCGATGAATTTCACGTTTTCCATAAAGGATTCCCGCGCCAGGTTCCAGCCCATGGAAAAAGAAGGGAAGGTGCCCCAGCGATTTGCTTCGGTAAAGCGGGATGAACCATCGCGACGAATCGTTGCAGTCAATAAATATTTGTTGGAAAAGTTATAGTTCACGCGACCAAAATAGGAGGAAAGTGCTTCTGCGCCCTGGTAACTGCTGAGTTGATAATCCAGCGAATTAGCCGATGACAAATACTGCAAATCAGCGTTGGCTGGCACATCATAGGCCGTAGCAGAAATGCCGGAATAACTGGATTCCTGGTTTTCCAAACCTGCCAATACCGTGAGGTTGTGGTTGCCAAAACTGCGGTCCCAAGTCAGGTAATTGGACCATACCCAGGAACGGGATTGTCCGCGCGACTCGCTCAAGGCGCTCAAGTTGCGCTGCTCTTCTGGTGCAACATAATATTCTGGATAGTAATATTTGTTGTGCGGTAGGGTAAAATCAACCCCAAATTGCGAACGGAA
>CAIVGO010000685.1 GCA_903905445.1 uncultured Bacteroidota bacterium | reverse complement strand
CGTTTTGGCATTCCGAAAGATGCCCGCATGAAACGCCTGATTACGGGTGTGGTCAAAGGCATCGGCGATTACGGCAACTGCTTTGGCGTGCCTACTGTTGGCGGCGAGGTGTATTTTTACCCTTGCTACAACCACGATATTCTAGTAAATGCCATGTCTGCGGGTATCGTAAAAGCGGGTGAAACGGTCAGCGCTACTGCTGGCGGTCCGGGAAATCCGGTCTTTATTGTAGGTTCTGCGACCGGTAAAGACGGTATCCACGGCGCTACCTTTGCTTCCGCCGATTTGTCGGTCGATTCGCACGAAGATTTGCCCGCCGTTCAAGTAGGCGACCCGTTTCAGGAAAAATTGTTGCTCGAAGCCAGTTTGGAAGCCATTCAAACCGGCGCTTTGGTGGGCATGCAAGACATGGGTGCAGCAGGTATCACCTGTTCTACCTCCGAAATGAGCGCTAAAGCAGGTTGCGGTATGCGCATCGACCTGAGCAAGACACCCACCCGCCAGTCAAATATGAAAGATTGGGAAATCCTGCTTTCTGAAAGCCAGGAACGCATGCTCATCGTATGCAAACCAGGCCGGGAACAAGAATTACTGGCTGTTTTTGAAAAATGGGACCTGCCCTGCGCCGAAATTGGTGTCACCACCGATACCGGTCGACTGGAGTTTTTCTACCACGGCGAAAAAGTTGCCGATGTGCCTGCCGACGACCTCGTGCTGGGCGGGGGCGCGCCCGTGTACGTGCGTGAACAAAAACGCCCGGAATACCTGAAT
The DNA here is from genome assembly GCA_903905445.1 of uncultured Bacteroidota bacterium. GTDB lineage: Bacteria > Bacteroidota > Bacteroidia > Chitinophagales > Saprospiraceae > M3007. Next base: position 1,424 of record CAIVGO010000685.1, on the reverse strand, counting down.
GAAATTGAAAAATTTGACCTCCAAGCAGTAAAACAGCCTGCTGATTACCTGGCAGCGGCCAAAAAACTGTGGTCTTCCCCCAATATTGCTTCCAAAAACTGGATCACCCAGCAATACGACTCCATGGTGCGCACGGGTACGATGACCACCAACAAGCCATCTGATGCGGCCGTCGTATATATTAAAGGTACGGAAAAAGCAATTACGCTCACCACTGATTGTAATTCAGCTTACGTACATGCCGATCCCTACAAAGGCGCCATGATTGCCGTAGCAGAAGCAGCACGCAACATCACTTGCTCAGGTGGAATGCCCGTTGCCATTACCAATTGCCTCAATTTTGGCAATCCGTACAACCCGGAAGTATATTACCAGTTTGCCGAAGCCATTCGCGGGATGGGCGATGCCTGTCGCAAATTCGAAACCCCGGTAACAGGTGGCAACGTGAGTTTTTACAACCAATATAAGCACGACGGTAAGGATATTCCGGTTTTCCCGACCCCTACCATTGGTATGTTGGGCATCCTCGACGATTACAATCAAATGATGACGCTCGATTTTAAACAAACGGGCGATTTGATTTACCTCTTGGGCGTGCAACGCGACGATTTGGGATGCAGCGAGTACCTGCGTCTGGTACAGGAGGTAGAATGGAGCAATTGTCCCTATTTCGATTTGGAAGAGGAATATGCCTTGCAACAAACCGCTCAAAAAGTAATCGCAGCAGGTTTGGTACAATCAGCCCATGATGTATCGGAAGGCGGCGTATTTGTAGCCCTGTTAGAATCTGGCATGCCACGTGGATTGGGCTTTAGTCTGCAAACCGATGCAGCCATCCGCAAAGACGCTTATTTGTTTGGCGAAGCGCAAAGCCGGATCATTGTTTCCATACAACCTGAACAACAAGCGGCTTTCGAACGTTTTTTACAGGAAGCCAACACACCATTTACCCAAATTGGCACGGTACAAGGAGCAGAGGTGCTTATTGACAGCGAAAATTGGGGCAATGTTGAAAGTTGGAAGCATACCTACAACACCGTTTTGAACGAAATCATGCAATAAATTCATACACCATGAAAAAGATAAAATCATTACTTTTCTTGTTGCTGCCGATACTTTCTATCCTCTCTGCTTGCCAGGGACAAGTGGGGCATGCCTTGAAAGGCTCGATCCAAAATGCAGCCAATTTGCAAGTCATCCTCGAACAATCGCATTTCGACCGCAGCAATGTAGCGGTAGGCCGTGCTAGTTGCGATGCCGATGGCAAATTTGAAATTAAACTCGAAAAACCTTTAGAAGAAGGTCTGTACCGCTTGAGTGTGGGTGCCAAACGCATGTATTTTATCCTCGATGGCAAAGAAACCGTCGTTGATATTCAAGGCGATCTGAATACCATGGATCGTTTGGATATTAAAGTAACGGGT
>CAIVGO010000684.1 GCA_903905445.1 uncultured Bacteroidota bacterium | reverse complement strand
TGTAAATGGCAATTTTATCCAATACAATTGGTCGACCGGCGCCATGACCCCGGACATTACCGTGAACCAAAGCGGCACGTTTTCGGTCACGGTCACCGATATCAACGGATGCACGGGCTCTACCCAGCGCAATTTGAGCATCAGCACGGCCCCTGTAGCGCAAATCAACACAGCCCCTTATGCCTGCAATGACCAGTTGGCATTAAGCGCGAACGCAGGTACGGGTACGTTCCTTTATAATTGGTCTACCGGAGGCAATACCGCCAATATTTCGGTGCAAAACAATGGAAACTATACCGTTACGGTAACCGATGTATTGGGATGTACAGGTACTGCTGTGCAATTGGCGAATATTCCAGCCAATCCGAGTGTGCAGGTAAGCGGCGTTCCTGCGGTGTGTGCAGGCGAACAAAGTGTGTTTTCGGCCAGCGGCACGTATCCGCAATATACCTGGTCGAACGGACAAACCAGCAATTCCATTACGGTAACCCAGGCTGGAAATTATCGCGTGACCGTAAAAGATAACAATGGTTGTACCGCTACGGCGCAATTGGCCTTGGTCGTAAACCTACCGAGTGTAACCAATTACGAGCAAATCTCCTGTTTTGCGCAGGATACGGGGAAAGTAGTGCAGAATTTAACCAATAAATTTGGCTGCGACAGTACCGTGACCACGTACACCGCCTTGTCGCCCCCTGTGGCTGCGGCGGCTAAAGTAAGTTCCAATTTTAACGGGTACTCCGTGCCTTGCGATGGATCGAGCACGGGCGTGGCCCTGGTGACGCCAACGGGCGGGGTTCCGCCTTTCAGTTATACCTGGAGCAATGCAGCCACTACGGCCCAAATCAATAATTTACCGGCTGGAAACTACGCCGTTACGGTACGCGATGCCAATGGCTGCGAAACCAATACGACGGTGTCTTTGACCGCGCCGCAGCCCCTTTTGCCCGCATTAACCACCGACCCGGTTGAATGTTTCAAGCCCGGTGTCATCAAGTTGGTTCAAATTGCGGGTGGTACGCCGCCTTATACCGTGGCCTGCAACAACACAGAATTCCCGGCAGATGGCATAACGCCGGTGCTGTTTGAATCTTTGGCCCCCGGCGCCTATACGGTGGAAGTGACCGATGCCAATGGCTGTACGATCACCGAACCTGTGAATTTGGTCGCTCCCAGCGGCACCGTGTCGGCATTTTCCGATTCTGCCTGGGTAAATGCAGGCGCCAAGGTTACGTTGGAAGCACCTAAAGGCTTTAATCAGTTGTCCATTACCTGGACGCCTGCGACGGGCCTTAGTTGCGCGGATTGTCCAAAAACGATTGCGACTATTGTGGAAACCACCCGTTACACGGTCGTGCTGAAAGGATATGGCGCTTGCGAAGTGCGGGGCGATTATCTTTTCCAGGTACGTCCGAAAGTATTTGTGCCCAACGTGATTCAGCCAAGCAGCGACAACAACAATATTTTCACGATCTATTCTGCTGAGGATGGCGATATCGACATCAAAGTATTGCAGATTTATACCCGTTGGGGCGAAAAAGTGGAGGAAATTCGGAATTTCAAAGCCAATGGACCCACTGGTTGGGCGGGTGATTTCCGCGGACAACCGACACTGCCCGGGGTGTATGTTTATTATGCAGAGGTGAAATTGGCCGATGGAACGGATTATGTGTTGAAGGGGGATGTTACGGTGGTGCGGTAGGGCCGCGTAGGGCCAAGTCGCGACTTGGCCTCACCGCGCAGTCCAATAACGTTTATAACCAAAAGGTGTGTGTATCCATAAACGGAACATGCACCTTTTGGTTTATGTGTTGATGAAAGCGGCATTTGCGATTCAGCCAAAAAGGAAACTAAACATGAGATTCAAACGTTAAATGAGATATACACACTTTTCAAGCAATTGAAAGTGACCTTTGATACATATATTCTGCTAACTTTGTAAATCTTTAAATCTTGGAGACATGACGACTGTTTTGAAAGTTAACATACATGACATCAACAACCAGTTTTTTATTGATTTGAGTGAAAAACTAGATGCTTCTACAGAGATAGAAATCCGAATTGCGGATACGAAGCCTCAAAAGCAATTGTTCACGGATGAACAATTTTGGCAAGTTATTCACGCTTTTG
>CAIVGO010000683.1 GCA_903905445.1 uncultured Bacteroidota bacterium | reverse complement strand
TAAAAACATCAATTTGAAGATAAAGGCCAGGGAACGGCTGGCAGTGGCAGGATACAATGCATCCGGAAAAAGCACGCTCATGCAAATTTTATCGGTCGTAAAACGCGATTTTACCGGTAATTTGCTCTTTAACGGGCTACCAAAATCCAATTTGCACCTGCGCAGCCTGCGTGATCACATTGGCGATTTATCTTCTCAGGAAGACCTTTTTAAAGGAACCATCCATGAAAACCTGACCGTGGGCAACGAACGCATTACCATGCAACGCGTACTTCAGGTGGTAGAACAAGTAGGCTTGAATGAATTTATTCGTTCGCATCCAGATGGCATCGAAACAGAACTATTACCGGCGGGCAAAAACATTCCAGGCAGTATCATTACCAAAATCTTGGTGGCGCGTTCTATTTTACCACAACCCAAATTGTTGGTCATGGAATCCATGGTGGGCAACCTGAACTTCCGCGACCGCTTGCGCATGGCCCAATTGGTGACCGATAAAAGCCAGCCCTGGACCCTCGTAACCGTCACCGAAGATCCATTGTTGGCCTCCATGTGCGATCGAATCATCGTTTTGAAAGACGGTGAAATTGTGTTTGATGGCACGTTCGATGATTTGCAAAAAACACCGCACTACGAAAAAATATTCCGCACCCAAAACGAAACTTCCTTCTAAATTATGCTCAATTTATCCAATAATGAGGTGCAATGTGCAGCAGACATGAAGGGCTTGCTTGCACCCAACCGGACCCAATTATCGCATTGGCACCTTTCCTTTCGCAATTTACTGCTCATTTTACTGGGCATTTTCCTGATTTTTCTGTTTTTACCCTGGACACAAAACGTACATGCAGATGGAAAAGTGACCACCCTGCGCCCCGAACAACGTCCGCAAACCATCCACGCCACCATTTCAGGCCGAATCGAACATTGGTATGTAACGGAAGGACAATTTGTAAAAAAAGGCGACACGATTGTGCATCTTTCGGAGGTAAAATCGGATTATTTTGACCCGCAACTCGTCGAACGGGTGGGTAATCAGGTCGATGCAAAACGCGGTGCCATCGAATCCTACCGCGGAAAGGTGGGCGCACTGGAAACGCAAATAGGTGCCATGGAACGCGAATTGGTGAATAAAATCAGCCAAATCCGAAATAAAATTGTGCAGGCTACCCTAAAAGTACAAAGCGACAGTATTAAAGTGCTGCAATCTGAAATTGACTTACAAATTGCGCAACGGCAATTCAATGGCACCAAGGCTTTGTACGATAAGGGCCTGAAATCCTTGACAGAATTTGAGGAAAAACGCCTGAAATTGCAGGAGATGCAAACCAAAATCATTGCCGCACAAAACCAATATGAAAGCAGCCGCAACGATTGGGCCATTTATCGCAGTGAGCTGCAATTGGCCAGCAATGAGTACGCCAACAAGATCGCAAAAGCGCAAAGCGATAAATTCAGCACGCTTTCTGATCAATATGACGCCCAGGGCTCTGTAAACAAACTTGAAATTGAACGCGAAAACTATGCACAACGCGCTGGTTTTTATTTCATTGTCGCACCGCAAGATGGATATATTGTAAAAGCCATCACACCCGGTATTGGTGAAATTGTAAAAGAGGGGTACCCTGTGGTGAGTATTCAACCCAAAGATTACCAATTGGCTGTTGAAATGTACGTAAAACCATTGGATTTGCCCTTGATCAGCGTTGGAAACAGGGTGCGGTTTATGTTCGATGGTTGGCCAGCCTTTTTCTTCAGCGGTTGGCCTGGGGTTTCTTTAGGTACTTTTGCGGGTAATGTGGTCGCAATTGATCGGAATATTAGTGCAAATGGTAAATTCAGGGTACTGGTGGGACCTGCCGATAAGGAACACCCCTGGCCAATCCAATTGCAAGTGGGCGGTGGCGCAAAAGGGGTAGCCTTCCTGAATGATGTACCGGTTTGGTACGAACTCTGGCGGATTCTCAATGGTTTCCCGGCTGACTTGTACAAAGATGTGCAAAAAGCCAGCGAAACCAAAAAAGAATCGGGCGGTATGGAAGAAAAAGAAGAAGAACTCAAATTGAAAGCACCCATTAAGAATGCCAAATAAAAATCTCTTTTTAAATATATATAAAACGTTCATTTCGTTTTTCCTGTTTGCCCTTTCCCTGATTTGCATTCCGCAACTGTGCGCGCAAGAAAGGGTGCTGGACTGGAATACGTTTCGACAACAGGTGCTGAGCAACCATCCGTTGGCGCAACAAGCCGACCTATACCGAAATGAAGCCACGGCTGGTTTGTTGAAGGCCAAAGGTGGGTTTGATCCAAAATTGGGGTATAATTACGAAAGTAAAAACTTCAATGGCGATCCATATTTCGATTACAACGAAGCGGAACTGAAACTTCCTACCTGGTTTGGACTCGAATTGAAAGGCGCTTATAATACAGCCCGCGGTAAATACCTGAATTCAGAGTCGAGATTGCCCGCAAATGGGCAGGCTGTGTTCGGATTGAACTGGACGCTCGGTCAGGGCTTGCTGATCGACGAGCGTCGGGCCAATTTACGCATCGCCCGCATCGGCCTGCAACTCAATGAAGCCGAACGCAACGCCCAACTCAATGCACTCCTGCTTGATGCAGCCAAGGTGTATTGGTCGTGGGTATTGGCTGCCAATCAATTAAAGGTGTATGAATCGGCTTTATCACAAGCACAAATACGGGTAGAAGGCATCCGCGAGAGTTTTATCCAGGGCGATAAACCGGCCATCGACACCATTGAAACGGTTGCGCAATATCAAAATCGACGCCTGGATGTGTATTTTGCCCAATTGGAATTGCAAAATGCTACCCTGGCGCTTCAAAACTATATGTGGGACCCAAATCAGCAGCCCTTAGCCCTCCAAACGTTGGGTACAGCGCCGATTCTAGGTCCAGAAAATGCCTACAAACTCCCGGAAATGCGCCGCGACAGCTTGCTACAAGTCGCACTACGCCTGCACCCCGATTTGTTGTATTATGAAAACAAATTGCAAAGCTTAAACGTAGAAAGGCAATGGAAAAATGAAAAACGCAAGCCGGTGTTCGACTTGAATTATAATATTTTGGGCAATGGCTGGCAATTTTCGCAAGTCAATTTTGGCGAAGGTCCGCGTGTGCTCTCCAACGATGTCAAGTTTGGCGTGCAGTTCAGTTATCCTTTGCTCAACCGGAAAGCCCGGGGCGACCTGCAATTGGCAGATATTAAAATTGCCCAAACACAGCTGGGTTTGCAACAAAAACGGCTGAATATTGAAAATAAGGTAAAACAATACGCCAACGAAATTGATAACTTAGCCGATCAGGTAGTCCTTTTTCGCGATTTTGTGGGTGCCTACCGCGCCTTATTGGATGGGGAACTGGAGCGTTTCCGCTTTGGCGAAAGTTCGATTTTCCTGATCAATTCCCGCGAACAACGCTGGCTGGATACGCAGGTGAAGTATTTAAAACTGTTGAGTGAGTTTAAAAAAGCAGAGGCAGGTTTGGTTTGGGCAACGGGTGCATTTTAATTAGCCTATTTCCAACACCAATTCCGTGGCCGATTTACCAGCCTGGGCAGGGAGCGGCAACATTTCGGTAATCCATAAAGAGGCCGGGTGTTGCCGCATCCATTTCTCGAGTTGCAGCATCGAAATGGGATTGTTTTGATCAAAATATTGCGGTTTTTCCTGGTTGATGCGGGCAAAAAATTGCGATGGGATGTTCAATGATTTGCAGGCTTTTGGGAAGGCAAAGAAGAAATCGGCGTTTTTCAGTTCAGAAAACTGGGCGCACCAGGCGGCGTCCAGGCGCCAACTTGCCCGAAAAAGCACCAAGGGCCCAGCTTCAATGCGGGGCCGATAAAAACAAGCGGGTTGCAACTGCACCCAGGCGGCTTCTTTGGGCAACAAGGCTGCCACCGACACATAAGGCGTGCCCAAATGCCACAATAATTGAAAAACGGGTGGTTTTACCGATGGTGCTTCCAAGCCTAAATCAATCAAATGCACCCTTTTATTCTGCTGGTCATCCCACAGCACAATTTCCCCATGTTCAGCATGACGCACCCATAAGGCGTTTAAATCCAAGCCATTGGCCGTGTTTCTGCGCGCATCAGGCGTACGCAAGGCGCGGGTACTCGTGAGGGGCTGAAAATTGGCATTGTTCCAGTCGTGCCACGGAAAAGGGTACGCATCTATCGCATCCATCCAGGGCTCCAATTGTTCGCGCAGGGTATTGGAAAACAAATGCAACCAGCGTGCGTACATTTTACCGCCGCCCGGATACAAGCCGTTTATAACCGCCCGCCATTGTCCATTTTCTAAAAAAGGTTGGAGCATCATCCCAATTTTACCTGAATAAGCAGGAATATACACGGGGTTTTCCGTCGCATCTTGGGCACTCGGATCCTGCATAAAGGCCTTGCAAAAATCCAAAAACGGCATTTGTGTTCCAACTGAAAGGCATTTTTTACCAAAAACCTGCAATTGTGCGCGCATCCCGGTGATTACGTGCTCGGCACTGGCCTGCCATTGGTGGTGTACGGCCGTGGCCAAGTTTGTAATAGCGGCTGGGGGCACGATATTTTCTTCGGAAAACGATACATCTTCAAAAAAAACCTGCTCGGCCGGGATAGGCGGCATCGGAACCCCATAACGGGTAAAATAGGTACTTAATTGGTCCAAACAGGCTTCCTGGGCAACGCGGGCCTCTTCCACAGATAAAAAAGCCAGGGTGCGCGCGGCAGTACGCAGCCAGGTAAGCAAATGCGCTGCCTCCACAATGGGCGCTTCGGTGGGTAAAAAGCCCAAAAACTGGTACAAATTGCTGCACCAGGAGGCTGTTAAACCTTTTTCAGGCAATTGCCATTCGAGCAATCCCACGTCAATAAGTTCCAGGATATAGGCTTCAATGTCCGGTTCACTGGCCTCAATTTGCCCTAAAAGCAACTGCTTGAGCATGGGGAAAAGCATTTCCGCACCATTCGATTGCAGTTGCGGTACCAGCCAGTTCAACACGGCATTTTCGGGCACCTGTTGAAAACTTTCCCGGGTCCCGTCAAAATACAAGAACCCCAATTGACCATCCTGCCTTTGCAAACTCGGATTCAACTGCACCTTTAAAGCAGTATAAAAAACAGGAAACTGCAATAAAACCTCATAAAACACCGGTAAAAAAGCAACATTCGGGGTAGCAATGGCCTTGGTTTCGGTAAAAAAAACGGGCATTGGCTCCGACTCCCAGCGATGGCATTCCAGGGTCGTAAACCGGCTCAACGGCGCAGTTTTCGTGGCTCCCCTGCTTTGGTATTGCCAAATCGACAACAGTACTTGTCGGTCCTTTTTGTCTAAATGATCCAGTTTTTGCAAGGCAAATGCGGGCAATTGCTGCAATAAGGCATGACTGGAAAACAACAACGCGCGTTGCAGCCATTCGGATTGGGCAAATTGTTGCAGGAATGCCGCCTGTTGGTGCATGGCCAACTGATACTGGTCATTTTGCTGGGCCTTTAGCTGCTCCAGATTTTCCAGTGCCGCATTCCAGGCCGCCACTTTTTGGTATAAATCGGGTTGCTGTGCTTCCAAAAGCGGCGAACAACGAATGGCAGACCGGGATTCCGGCCAACGCATTTTGAGCACTTTGCGCCGCAGATTCATCACTTCTTTTTGTACAGAATCGGATGGATCTGTAATGCGCACTTGTTCAAATACTTGCAATTCCTCGAATGCATTTTTGAGTTGTACTTGTCCGGCGCCTTCAAGTGCTTGTAACCCACTCCAATCGGGCAAATTCGTTTGCAAAGCTGCAAAAGGCAACCCGGCCGTACGAATTAGCATCAATGGAAATATAACTGGTTCTGTCATGTAAAAATCCTACGAAAGCATGCGTAAATTAGACTTGTTAATCCTGTGTAATTTTCTTGCCTTCCATGGTATCATTGGTCAGCATGCTGGTTCTCTGGAAAAAAGCGTTCAATTCGGCGGATACACGGGCCTGGAATTTCAAAATATTGCTGTTTCTCCGCTCAATCAGCCAAGCGGCAATAATGCGAGTGTCGAATTTGAACTTCGAGCGCCCGGTATGTCCATGGGAGCATGGTATCGAAGGAAGATGATACAAGGAATCGCTTTTCAGGCCGAACTAGGCTTTTTTCACACCCGCAATACGGCTATTTTGCGCAGCGACAACCGGGAACAGCGGCTAACCTATACATTTTCAGATATTGAACTGCCATTGCATTTTATTTTTTACAACCAAATTGGCAAGTTCCCCTTGCGCAGCGTGCTTTCATTCGGTGGACGCGTTGGGGTAAATACCATCAACCACCTCCAAACCCAAGGCATCAGTCTTTATCGGGCGCGTTGGGCCTTGGATGTTGGCCTGGGGCTGGCGTTTTCCGTGGGAAACCTCCAATTACAGCCCGAACTGGTGTATTCTTATTGCATGAACAACATTCACGACCTGGGAACCGCGCCATATGACTGGTATGCGGGTCGGGTCGTGCGGGATCGGCTAGGCCTGCGGGTGCTTGTGTGGCGTGCGCGCAAAGCGACTAATCCTCCTCCATTTCGCCCCGGATAAACTGCCCGGCAGCATCCAGTTCTTCGTAAAATGCTTCCCCGTATTTGCGGATAATCGGTTCTTTCAAAAATTCGTACACCGGTACTTGCTCCTGATCACCTAGCGTACAAGCGGCCGAACAAATATCCCAAACATCGTAATTTAAGGCTTCAAAGCCAATTTCTTCGTTTTTTTCCACCCGAATCGGGTATAAATGACAGGAAATGGGCTTTTTAAAATCCACCACACCCGCTTTGTGGGCCTGTTCGATGCCACATTTGGCAATGCCCAGTGCATCGTAACTCATATACGCACAGGGTCCGCCGTCAATCAGGGTAGTTCCCCATTGGTCGCCCTCTTCAAACCAGGCGTATTTGCCTTGGGCTTCAATCGCAGCAATGCCTGCCGGACTCAGGAAAGGCTTTACACGGTCGTAAATTTCATCTAAAATGGGCAATTCTTCCTTTTCCAGTGGTGCACCGAAATCGCCTTCCCAGCAACAAGCGCCTTTGCAGGCATTGAGGTTGCATATAAAATGACGTTCCACCACGTCGTCACTCACCAGTTTATCTTGAACCAACAGCATATTAAAATTATTTCATAGCAGCCACAATCGCTGCAAAATCATCGGGTTTAAGGGAAGCGCCTCCAACTAAGCCGCCATCCACATCGGGTTGGCTGAACAGTTCTTCAGCTGTAGCAGGCGTTACTGAGCCGCCGTACAAAATGGTTGTTTCGTCGGCAACCGCTTTGCCATATTTGCGCGAAATCAGGATCCGAATCGCGGCGTGCATTTCCTGCGCCTGTGCGCTGCTCGCTGTACGGCCCGTTCCGATGGCCCAAATAGGTTCATAAGCGATCACCACCTTGCGAAAATCTTCCTCCCGCAAATGAAAAAGACCCGCTTTTAATTGTTTGGAAACATACCCCACATGGGTATCCACTTCCCGGATATGCAACGGTTCACCGCAGCAGAAAATCGGGCGCATGCCTTTTGCGAGCGTAACATTGACCTTTTGAGCCAACAACTGGTTTTTTTCTTTATTGTACAACCGACGTTCGGAGTGGCCGACAATCACAAATTCCACCCCAACCGACGCAAGCATATCGGCAGAAACTTCCCCGGTAAATGCCCCTTTCTCTTCGTGGTGCATGTTTTGTGCCCCCAAATGAAAGTTTTTGCGCACTTTGATCATTTTACCCACATCCCGCAAATGCGGAAAAGGGGTACATAAAATAACCAAACCCTGTGGTTTTTCTACTTTTTCCAAAATACCCCGCGTGAGTTCTACCCCTTCGTCGAAGTTTTTGTTCATTTTCCAGTTTCCAGCAACAATTTGTTGGCGCATCTTGAATTTTACTTTTTAAAGAATCAAATCAATGGGACGAAGGTAAGCCCACCCATGCACTTTTTACCAGCTCTATTAAAAAAAACCGGCAAGCAGGCTATTCCGAACAGGTCCAACTGAAAACAGAAAGGGTGGTAGCAGGATAATACCGAACATAATACGAGCAGTTTTCATTGCCAAAAAACCATTCATAATCGGATATTTTAGACATTTTCCAGTTGATTTCTGCCCCTTTTTTTGCCTTGATCGGCACATCCCAGGTACAGCCTGTCAGGTATTTGAACAGCATCAAGGTTTCTTCCAACGATATATCGGGCAGAATAATACGGGTTTCGCCGCTTTTTTCCAGCCGGGTATCCATCAAAATACCATTGCCAAACACTGCTTTTTCCTGAAATGCCGATCCATCCCCTTGTTTCCCTTTACTGATTTGGCGCAAAATACCAAAATTGCGTGCTGCATACTGTTGAAATGTTTCAAAAACCGGTTGTTTGGCGCTGTTGGTTTTCACCTGGCGCAAGGCCGGCAGTTTAGACAAATATCCGTCGTACACGTATCCTGTATCGCCATCAAATACCACCCGTGCAAAATCGCCCTTAATCACTACTGCAGGCAACTGCTTGTTGTTTTGGGAAAACGCCGAAATAATATCCACATCGGTATTTTTACTGCCACTATAATTGAGGGCCACCACAGCAGTGCCGTACGGAATCGTTTTCAAACGCGCTGCATTCAAAGCAGGACGGTTGCGTAAAATCAAGCCCGAAAAAGACCATATATATAAGGTATCACCAGGTTGGTAAGTGCCAATGGCCTGCATTTGGGTGCTTGCCGTCAAAAAAAGGAATAAAAAGGCTATTTTAAAATGCATAAACGCAGTTATTGAGTTGGGAAATAAACGCTAAACGATTTGGGTGGGTGCTTTGCGGCTTGTTACCGGCTGGTTACCACGGATTACACGGATTTGCACAGATTATTTTTTAAGTTTTAAAATCTGTGTTAATCTGTTTATTACCGCAATTTTTGAGTACCACGGATTACACGGATTTGCACAGATTATTTTTTAAGTTTAAAATCTGTGTTAATCTGTGTAATCTGCGGTAACCTTGTAATCCGTGGTAAACACGAATTTGGGCCGAGCAAAAGTAGGAAATAGTTATTGGCTTGGATATCCATTATTCAGCAATCAAAATCACAGAGCTTTAAAAAAAAACCAAACCAACCCAAAATCCCGACTTCGGAGAAGTCATGCATTTGTAGAAGCATTTGTAGAAGCATTTGTTGATGCATGCGTAGAAAACAAAACGACCAACCAACCCAAAATCCCGACTTCGGAGAAGTCATGCATTTGTAGAAGCATTTGTAGAAGCATTTGTAGAAGCATGCGTAGAAAACAAAACAACCCACCCAAAATCCCGACTTCGGAGAAGTCATGCATTTGTTGACGTATATCCCAACAAAAAACAGATATTTACACAAATAAAATCTTATCCCTGTCATGCACCCATTCCTACGCCTGTTTTCTCTGTTTTTCCTAACGTTCTTTACGTTTACCACCCATGCCGCCATCGTCCCCCCAGGCTTCGCTGAGGTCATCATCGCCGAAGAACTGAACCCCACCGACATGCGGCAAGCCGACGATGGCCGCATTTTTATCGCCCAAAAAGACGGTCGCATCTTACTCGTGGATGCCGACGGAACCTTGCACCCCGATCCTTTTTATACCCTGACAGTCGACAATTACAACGAACGCGGCCTAAGTGGCATCGCCTTGCACCCCGATTTTGCCAACCAACCGTGGGTGTACCTATATTATACGGTGCCGGGTGCAAACCACAACCGGGTCATACGCGTGATGGCGCACGACGACCATGTGGTTCCGGGCTCCGAACAAATCATCTATGAATTGGACCCGCTCAATGCCACCATCCACAACGGTGGGGCCATGGAATTTGGCGCCGATGGCAAATTGTATGTAACGGTGGGCGACGGCGGCAATGCAGCAGGGGCCCAAAACCTGCAAACAACGGCCGGAAAAGTGCTGCGCCTCAACGACGATGGCTCGATCCCAACCGATAACCCGTTTTACAATGCCACCAACAACCAGTACCGCGCCATTTACGCCCTCGGTTTTCGCAATCCGTTTTCGATGGCCATTGATGCGCTGACAGGCCGTATCTTTTTGAGTGAAGTAGGCAATGCGGCCTGGGAAGAAATCAACGAGGTGTTAGCGGGTAAAAACTACGGCTGGCCCATTATTGAAGGTCCCTTGGCCGGACAAACGCCGCCCGATAATTACGAAGAACCCAAACACGCATATCCTCATTCCATGGGTTGCGCAGCCATTGGAGCCGCTTTTAGCAGCAGTAATTTTGCAAACTACCCACCCGAATTTGCCGGTAAATTCTTCTATGCCGATTATTGCAATGGCTACATCAAGGCCATTGATTTGAATACCGGACAAGTAACAGGCACCTTTATTACCGGCATAAATCGCCCCATTAAGTTCTTTTTTAGTCCAAATGGCGATTTTTATTACCTCGCCCGGGCGGGTTTGGGTGGCGGCTCGGATGCCGACAACACCGCCACCAGCAATGGCACTTTGGTACATGTGTTTTTTGTGGGCAATGGCGAGCCGTTTATTACCCGTCAACCCAAAGCGGCCCTGGCATCTGTGGGTGAAACGCCTGCCTTTTCCGTGCGGGTGTATGGCAACACGCCCATGAATTTCCGCTGGCAAATAAATGAGGTGGATATTCCAGGGGCCGATACGGCAACGGTGGTATTGCCACCAGTAACCCTGGCCGAAAACGGGGCCTTGTTGCGCTGCATCGCCTCCAACGCCCTTGGGACTGACACCAGTTTCGAAGCGGTACTTATCGTAACCAGCAACCAGCGCCCGATGCCGTTTATCACCTTTCCGGATCCGAATATGCTGTGGCATGGCGGAGATACCATCTATTTTGAAGGGTATGCCACCGATTTTGAAGAAGGAACCCTGGGGAATGCGCACCTGACTTGGCGCGTTAATTTTCACCATGACGTGCATACCCATCCGGTTTTGGGTCCAGAAAGCGACATCAGCAATGGATTTTGGATTATCCCGAACGTGTATGAAACCGATCCAGATGTATGGTTTCGTATTTATTTGACGGCAGTAGACAGTGGCGGCTTGAGCCGGACCGTATTTTCAGATATTTATCCCCTTACGCGTGCGTTGCGGGTAGTGGGTCCGCCGGGACTGCAATTGAACCTCGATGGGAGTACTTTACCGGTTCCCCTGGATTTAATAGCGGTAGCAGGCATTCAACGAGTGCTCAATGCACCGCGTGTTTTCATTTCCGGCGACTCTTTGTACACCTTTTTGCGTTGGTCGGATGACAATATTGATTTGCCCCGTACCTTCATTATGCCTGAGGCAGATTTAGAGATGCGCCTGATTTACAACGCTGCTCCTTTAGGCGCCGGTGTAGGTTTGTTGGGCAGGTACTATATTGACGACGACTTTGATTTTTCGGTTGTGCCGAGTGTCACCCGCATTGATCCGGTCGTGGATTTTGACTGGGGGGCAGGCGGGCCCGATCCATTGTTGCCGATTGATAACTATGCCGTGCGGTGGGAAGGTTTTGTTTTGCCACTTTTTAACGAAAAACTCACTTTTCACACCATTACCGACGATGGGGTGCGCCTTTGGGTAAATGACAATTTGCTGATTGACAAATGGATACCGCAAGGTCCAACAGAATGGACCGGTGCCATAGACCTCGATGCAGGCAAAAAGGCACGGATACGGATGGAATTTTATGAATTGGGCGGCGGCGCGGTGGCCCAATTGCGTTGGAGCAGTGCACGTATTCCATCGAGTGTAATTCCGAAACAACAATTATTTCCGCCACTCGAATTTCAACCTGCGGAAGCGCGTGGACAAGTTTGGGTAGACGATAATTACAATGGATTGCAAGATGCCGGAGAAAACCCAATTGCCGATGCGACCGTATTATTATTGGATTCAGCGAGTACACTTGTTATTGCACAACAAACCAACCAGAACGGCAATTATGCATTTTCGATTCCACCGCCGGGCGGGCAGTTTTCCCTGCGATTTATTTTACCCGCCGCATTATCCGATTATGAAAACACAACAGGCTTGAATCCGGGTGGCATTTCCGACCCAAGTACCTTGCAAGCGGGCGGATTATGGTCCTTAGCGGCAGGATTTGCACCAAAACGGGCCGCAATTGATGGCCTGGTATGGTTGGATGAGAACAACAACGGGTTTCCGGATATAAATGAAGCAGGCCTGGAAGGTGTGCCGATCACGTTGATCAACAGCGATTCAATTCCGGTGCGTACCCTCCTGAGCGGTCAGCAAGGTTTGTTTTTCATCGAAAATCTGCCTTCAGACACCTATTTTTTGCAATTAGTAAATTCGGATACGAGTTTGGTCCCCGGAGCAGGTTTGTTACCGAATGCACAAACGCCTTTTTTCAATTTGGCAACGGGCGAACAACGTTACCTACAAATGGCATTTTTCCCCAAACCCGTCAGCAACACGGGTGAAAAACAGGAAAACAATGCCTTTGAATGGCGAATTTTCCCAAATCCGCCCGTGGACCTATTACAAGTGCTTATTGAAGAAACCGATGGCCGTTCGCTGCAACTTTCCTTGATGGATGCTCAAGGGAAAAAACTGCAACAACGCAACCTTACCACGCTGCCAGGGCTCAATCAATTAGATTTGGAGGTTCAACAATTGCCAGCAGGATTGTACCATATTGTGCTCCAAAGTGACGAAAACAAGAGCGTACGGCGCTTTATAAAATTAAACGGTCGGTAAATAATCCAAATGGGGTACATTTTAGTTAACGATTTGTATTTCCGTGGTAGAGGGCTTGCGTAACCAGAACGGGCCATTACCTTTGGCCCATCATTAACTTAACATCGATAAAAATGAAGATGCTTTTTAAATCATGTTTGCCTGTTTTCTTTTTCGCTTGCACCCTTGCGAGCCTTTCTGCACAAACAGACATGCATTGGGATACCCACGGTGTAGCATTCACCGTACCGGACAACTTTAAAATTACCACCAACAACGCCGAGGAGTATTCTGCTGAAAACGACAACATTGCGTTGAGCATCATTCCGGTACAAGACGAAAACGTTACAAAAGAACATTTGGCAGAAGCGGTAACTGAAATGGCCAAAGGCTTGGACTATGACGTGATTTCAAAATCGGCAGAAGCAAGCATCGATGATTTTGAAGGCTATTACGTAGTAGGCAAAAAGGATGGCGTCAATGCGGTGGTGATGGCTATTTTGGATACCGAAAGCAGCACGAACCTGTTGGTGGTTATCGTATTTGCCAACGGCTATGAAAAGGCTGCCGAAGAAATTGCAAACAGCTTCCAGGCTTACGACGAGAAATAATTTAGTAAACGCTTATTCTTTATAAACTTGCTGTTGGGTTGAAACCTGGCAGCAAGTTTATTTTTTTAGGTGAAAGGTGCGGGCAATTTTCTTGAAAAGCACTAAAAATTGCGCCTGATTGTACATCGCCATGCCTACAAAAATATAGTACGAACTTGCATCATCAAATAAAATTAGTTGATAAAACGCCTCCTTTTGCCCGTTTTCCTGATGGGCAGTAATTTCATAGCCATCCATCTCATCAATGCGTACTTCCTGAATTGAATCAGGCTTATAACTTGCGCCATTGGGCATTTTCAGCAGGCGATCCAGCACAAATTGTTTTTTGTCGCCAATGACCACTTCGCCAAAAGCACTACCCACAATAATTACCGCCTTTTGTTTGTCATCTGTCTGCGTTTCATCTTCCGCAACATAATAAAGACTGCCCGAAATTCCGTTCATAAACGAAAACGGCGTTCCTTTTACATCAATTTCAAAGGGAGCCGCCTGCTCCGGGCTGATAAAACTACCCGATGGATGGGCGGTGCGCAGGGATGTTTTTATTTTTCCTTCTAAGGTTTCTTTGTATTTTTCAGGATAAATGCCATTAATCATGGTCGTATGGGTACTATCCCCAAAGACCAGGATCTGCTTTAGGTACACCACATTATTCGCCGTTTGTCGAACAAAAAAGATCAAACCAGGCGTTGAAGCCAAGGTAATCTGCTCTTTACCAAGCAATTCCATGCCTTTTGCTTGTAGCGCTTCTTTGGTAAATGCATCGGTCAACGCTTTAAAAGGTGCGGGTAATTCGGCTACCATGATCGACGAACCAGTTGCATCGTGCTGAAATCCGCTAAATTTTTGCGCAAGCACAAATGAATCCGGCGGAACCATGCTGATTTTTGTCCCGGGAATGACTTGATCTGCCGCATTTTGTCCGTGCAAGCGGCGGACAAAACAAACCATAAGCAAAAATACAATGTATCGCATGTTCAAATTTTTAGCAAAAGTAGGATAGATTAGGGATCTTGCAAACAATGTGAAAATGTTCCATTAGCTTCCGTATTTTTGTCCCATTATGGCCAAAACCCAATCGGAA
Organism: uncultured Bacteroidota bacterium; assembly: GCA_903905445.1. GTDB lineage: Bacteria > Bacteroidota > Bacteroidia > Chitinophagales > Saprospiraceae > M3007. The sequence continues at coordinate 2,033 of CAIVGO010000683.1, read as the reverse complement.
CGTATCATTTTTGGATTAAAAATCCGCCAACTGCGCCAGGAATTAGGCTGGAATTTCGAGGAACTGAGCAAACAGTCGGGCATTTCTATTTCCTACCTCAATGAAATAGAAAAGGGTAAAAAATACCCTCAACCGGAAAACCAGCAACGCCTGGCAACTGCCCTGAACGTGAGCACGGAGTTTTTGGCAACGCCCGAACTCACCAAGCAGTTTGCCCCTATCGGCGATTTGTTAAAAACCAATTTTTTAAATGAAATCCCGCTCGACCTGTTTGGCATTGAAGTTCAACAGGTGATCGAGATTATCGCCCGCGCACCCGATCGGGTAAATGCCTTCATTTCGGCATTGCTGGAAATTGCCCGAAACTATTCCTTCCGCGATGAAAACTTTTTCTTCGCAGCCTTGCGCGCCTATCAGGAATTGCGGGTCAATTATTTTGAAGAAATTGAAGACGCGGCCGATGAATTTGTGCGCCTGCATCAATTGCCCGACAATGGCGGGGTGCCGGAAGCGCAATTGGCCTCTATCCTGGAATTGGCATATGGCTACAAAATTGACGATAAAAGTTTGGGTAAATACCCCGAACTGCAAAGTTTGCGGGCGGTGTATAACCCGCATAAAAAGCGGCTGTTGCTCAACGACCGACTGAATGAGCGTCAACGCGCCTTCCAATTGGCCAAAGAATGTGGTTTCAATGCCCTGCAACTCAAAGAGCGCCCACTCGCTTCCAACATGTTGCGTATCAACAACTTCGAAGAAGTGCTGAACAATTACCAGGCTGCTTATTTCGCTGTAGCCATTCTGATTAACCGCAATGCTTTTGTGCGCGATATTCAAGCGTTTTTTAGCCTAAAAACCTGGGATGCACAATTTTTAATCGATCTAATGGCCAAATACCAGGCCAGTCCGGAAGTATTGTTCCAGCGCTTCAACCTGCTGACCAAATATTTCAAACTGGATAAGGTGTTTTTTATGCGCATTATCCACGATACCGAGCGCGATGGTTTTGACATCGACAAAGAACTGCACCTCAACCGCAAGCACCAACCGCATGCAACAGGCCTGAATGAACATTACTGTCGTAGGTGGCTGTCAGTCAAACTGTTGCGTCAATTACAAGCGCACAGCCCAACACAAACCAACGCTGTATCCGGGGTGCAACGCGCGCGTTTTGTCGACAGTGGCGAACAATATTTGGTCATCTCCATTGCCAAGCAGGGCTACCCTACCATTGGCCGCAACGTGGGCGTTATGCTGGGTGTATTACTCGATGAACAAGCCCAGCGCAGAATCGCCTTTTGGGACGACCCCAACATCGAATCCATGGACATCAATGTCACCTGCGAACGTTGTTCTATTCAACATTGTGCCGAACGTGCTGCACCGCCAACCGTTATTCAAAAACGGGAAGACCGCAAACGTATGCAAGCACTCATTCAAAAATTCACCGAAAAATGATCAACGCAGCATCGCTCCAATTCCTGTACGAATTGAGCCAAAACAACAACAAAGACTGGTTTGATAAAAACAAAGCGCGGTATGAAGCCGATTTGAAAAAGCCCTGGGAGGCTACGGTTGCAGCCATTATTGAGCGCATCAAGGCTTTTGAACCCAACTTACAAAGCACGGCGAAAGAAAGTATTCCGCGCATTTACCGGGATACCCGCTTTTCGACTAATAAAAGTCCGTACAAAACCAACGTAGCGGCGATCATCAATCCGGGCGGCAAAAAAGCCGTGGATGTGCCCGGGTATTACATTCACCTCGAATTTGGGAATTTGATGATCGGCGGCGGGGCCTATCAACTTGAAAAAGTGCCCTTACACCGCATTCGTACCGCCATCGCCCAAGACCCCGAGACCTTCATGGAACTGGTACAAGCACCCGATTTTGTGCAAAAATTTGGAGAAATAAAAGGCGAACAAAACAAAGTCCTGCCCCCCGAATTCAAGGAGTTAAAAGCAAAATATCCCCTGATCGCGCACAAACAATTTTATTTCATGGCCGAAATGGATCCCGAAATTGCACTCCGC
>CAIVGO010000682.1 GCA_903905445.1 uncultured Bacteroidota bacterium | reverse complement strand
GCTTGTTTGTGTCCGTTAAAGTGTCTATTTTTGCCATGAGCTGGGAGGGTGTTGTTTATTGTTTTGCAACTCAAAATTACACTTCCTGGCTCTTTTTTCAAAAGATGGTTATTGGGTCAAGGGGATCTATGCAACAAAGCCCCACTAAGCATATTGAATTATTAAAGCCATACCCAAAGGTAAAAGTTGTATTGATCCAGCAGGCGGGGCATAATATTTGGATTGATGCTCCGGTAGAGTTCAGAAAGGCGTTAAATATGGCGCTTAAACGTGCTTCTTGATGTTGGATTAAATGAAATATTAGTTAAGATTCCGATAAACATTCGGCGACACCCCAACCCGTTGCTTAAACAAGCGCGTAAAATGCTGCGGATATTTAAAACCTAATTCATACGCGATTTCACTGATCGATTGATCCGTATTGAAAATCCTTTCCTTGGCCACCTCAATGATTTTGCCCTGGATGTATTCCTGTGCGGTAATACCCGTTTCTTTTTTGATTAAATCCCCAAAATAATTCGGCGATAAATTTAATGCTAAAGCACAAACGGCAACGGAGGGCAAACCATCATTTTCCATATTATCCAAGGAGAAATAATGGTTCAAAAAACCTTCAAATCGTTCCAAAATCCCTTTGTGCGCAGTATCCCGGGTGATAAACTGCCGGTCGTAAAAACGGGTACAATAATTCAAAAACAATTCAATATTGGATGCGATCAGGGTTTTGCTGTGTTTGTCGATGGTCTGTTGCAATTCAAATTGTATTTTAGTAAAGCAATCCAGCGCGATTTGGCGTTCTTTTTCGGATAAATGCAGCGCTTCATTTACCTCATAGGAAAAGAATGAATATTGGTGTATTTGCTTTCCCAAGGTGGTGCCTTTGATCAAATCGGGATGAAATAATAAGGCCCAGCCTTTGGGTTCAAATGTTTTTACCCCCTGTTGCACCTGCATCACTTGTCCGGGGCCAATAAACACCAGGGTTCCCTCCTGATAATCGTAATGGCCGCGTCCGTACTTAATTTCGCCGCAATTCAACTCCTTTAAATAAACGGCATACAGTCCAAAATAAAACGTTTGGGCGGGCATAGGCTTGGCTTTGGATAAATCCAGCACCGTAATCAAAGGGTGCAGTGTTTCCACCCCGCGCATGGCATTGTAGGCGGCTACATGTTCGAGTTTTACAATTTTTTCTTCCATCTTTCAGTGCTTTGTCCCTACAAAAATAGGGGTTTTAAATAGTGTATGAACGGTCTGAGGGCTTTATCCGTAATATTGGTAAGTAATCCAGTAATGTGTATAACATGGCCATCCTTACATCAACCGACCTTTGTGGTACAAACTGTTTATCCACTAAATTTTTAAGCAATGCAACATCCCGATCGTAGAAGATTTTTGAAAACCGGCACCCTATTTAGTGCTTCTGTACTTGCTTCCTCCGTGATGGGTAGGACGCCAACTGGTACAAAACCATCGCCTGAAACAAATTACCCTGAAGTTGATACCAAAAAACAAACCCGCACTTTAGGTTCCGGCAAACACCAGATAGAAGTTGCTTATGGCATGGGATTGGGGTGCATGGGCATGAGTTGGAACCGCAGTTTTGTCCCCGATAAAAAGGAAATGATTGCTTTAATTAGAAAAGCCTACGAAATGGGGGTTGATTTTTTTGACACTGCAGAAGCGTATGGTCCGTTCAAAAACGAAGAATTGGTAGGAGAAGCCATCGCACCCTTCCGAAAAAAAATTACCCTTTGCAGCAAATTCGGGTTTGATATTCAGGATAATAAACTGACCGGCGGATTTAACAGCAATCCTAAGCACATCCGAATGGTCGTGGAGCAATCCTTATCCCGTTTAAAAACAGACGTGATCGACTTGCTGTATCAACACCGGGTAGATCCGAATGTGCCGATGGAAGATGTGGCAGGAACAGTAAAAGATTTAATTCAGGAAGGGAAAGTGCGCAATTTTGGATTGAGCGAAGCAGGTGTCGAAGCGATTCGCAAAGCCCATGCGGTGCAGCAAGTTACGGCGATTCAAACGGAATTTTCCTTAATGACCAGAGAACCGGCTCAGGAAATATTGCCGGTTTGTGCAGAATTGGGCATTGGCTTTGTTCCGTACAGTCCGCTGAGCAGGGCGTATCTTACCGGTTATATCAACGAGCGCACAAAATTCATGGTGGGCAATGACAACCGGACATCCTTACCGCGGTACACACCAGAAGCGATCATCGCCAATTGGAGTATTATTGATGTATTGACCGAATTTGGTAACCAACGCGGGTGGACGCCTGCACAAGTAGCCTTGGCCTGGTTGATGGCGCAAAAAACGTGGGTAGTTCCGATTCCGGGCACTACAAAACTGGCGCATTTGCAGGAAAATCTTTGGTCTGCGGATATTACATTTACCCCGGATGAATTGAACCGCCTTACAACAACGATTGGGGAGATTAAAATTGTTGGGGCCCGTTATCCTGCTCCAGTTAAAAAGTAAAATTATAAAAACGGATGAAAAAGCGCAAATTAGGCAACAGTAACCTGGAAGTTTCAGCCCTTGGATTGGGTTGCATGGGCATGAGTTTTGCTTACGGCCCGCCGCCCGACAAACAGGAAATGATCGCGCTGCTGCACGAAGCCGTAGCGCAAGGCATTACTTTTTTCGATACGGCAGAAGTGTACGGGCCGTTTACCAATGAAACGCTGTTGGGGGAGGCACTTGCTCCGTTTAAAGGGAAAGTAGTCATTGCCACCAAGTTCGGGTTCAAATTAGATCCCGACACCGGTGCCCAAACAGGGCTCAACAGTCGGCCCAAAAACATTAAGGCCGTTGCGGAGGCTTCCCTCAAACGCCTCAAGGTAGAAGTCATCGACCTGTTTTACCAGCACCGCGTAGATCCCGAAGTGCCGATTGAGGATGTTGCGGGCGCTGTGCAAGACCTAATTAAGGAAGGAAAAGTGTTGCATTTTGGCTTATCGGAAGCGGGTACACAAACCATTCGCAGGGCCCACGCAGTGCAGCCGATAACCGCGTTGCAAAGCGAATATTCCCTGTGGACCCGCGGTCCGGAAGCCGAAATATTACCTTTGTTGGAGGAACTGGGTATCGGGTTCGTGCCATTTAGTCCGCTGGGGCGAGGTTTTTTAACCGGTAAAATGCAGGCTGATACAAGTTTCGCTGCGGGCGATATGCGCAACACCTTGCCGCGTTTTACCCCGGAAGCGCGCGCGGCCAATCAAGCGTTGGTGGATGTTTTACAACGTGTTGCAGCGCAAAAAGATGCTAGCCCCGCCCAAATTGCCTTGGCTTGGCTATTGGCCCAAAAGCCGTGGATTGTTCCGATTCCAGGTACCACAAAATCACACCGTTTACGTGAAAACAACGAGGCGGCGGCGCTGGAATTGAGTGCGGCCGAATTAGAGGAAATAGAAACCTTGGCTACGCAGGTAAATGTGTTGGGCGCGCGCTATCCGGAGCATGTGGAGCGGATGACGGGGTTGTAGTTTTTAGGTTATATTAAACATAGCATTCAACCCTCACATGTATTTTAACCGAGCCAAAAGTGGGTAAAAAATAGTAGATTTGGCTCGGTTAAAATATATTTTGGGGTTTACTGTACGATCCGCGCTTATGCGATACTGAACCCAATGGCAGTAAAAACCATGAATTTAATTACCTAAAATGAACTGTGCTGAAAAAATGTAGACGCCTCGTTAAACTCAGCCTAATCGAACTCGTCTAATCTTTGAATACCACTTGTAGTACACAGTTCCTCTTTGTATTTGAGGCCCGCTGAAGCATGCTGTACCACAAATCCTAATTCCTTTCTACGCATCTAATTTCTGTGAATTATCCTATGAAAAAATTCGTTTTTTTACTATTAATTGGTTGTGCACTGTTCTTTTTCGTCCCAGAAGTAGCAGCACAGGCCCCATTCACAGGACATACAGGTTTATATTTATTAGGCTCTGAAAGCCAGGCGATTCCCGCAGCTGATTTTGCAAAAACCTATGTGGATGGTGCCACGGTACGTGTATTATGGAGTGCATTGGAAACGGCTCCGGGTGTTTTTTCCTGGACTTTTCTAGACGGTGAAGTGGCTAAAGCAACGGCCGCTAACAAAAAAATATCCTTGATTGTATTTGGTAATCCAAGTTGGCTGGCTGCACTTGGGGTACAGCAATATTTTTATATCGACACAAATCCAAGTCATCCAACTTATGGGGATACATTGCCCGATTTTGTGAGTTGGGACGCCATTTACGTCGAACGTGTGATTAAATTGAATCAGCAATTAGCCCAACACTTCGCTGCCAATCCAACAGTATCCTATTGCAATACGGTTGCTGGCTTTATTGCACGAAATTTGCCCAGTACCAATGTATTAACACCATCTGGCTGGAAACCAATCTGGCAATCTTTTGGGTATCATCCAGATACGCTGGTATCCAAAATGAAAAGAATTCTGGATGCTTATATGGCAGTGTTTCCCAATACCCCTTTGTGGAACTCCATGGATTATCAGATTTTTGAACCCGCAGCAACAGGGCATGCCAAAAATTATATAGCACAGCAATACGCCAATTATGGCTTAGCTACCTATCCGAACCGATTTGGGGTATGGCGCGAAGACCTGGCCGGCTGCAATCCTCCACCAAGCATTCAAACTACTTCACAATGGTATCCGGTTGTCCAGAATCCTTGCCGAAATGGTGCGCAAATGCTTTGGAATGTACAAGACGGGCCTACCCGTATGAACCAATGTGGTATTTTACCGAATAGCAAATCTGTTGTACTTGACAGTGCCATTAACAGGGGGATTGACTTAGGTATGCGCTACATGGAAGTTTATAAAGTGGATATGGAAGACGCTACTTTGGCAAATATGTTAACCAATGCCCATGCCCGATTACTGGCAAAGGTTCAGGCTAATTGTCCCAATCAGCCCAGCGTTTGTTCAAAATTTATTATTTCGGGAAACCCGGAAAATCAAACCAATGGTGCAACTTGGAAATACCAATCAACGGATAATGGTATTGTGTATGATTTACAGGGTATTTTGTTTAAGCCCTTGGGAAATGGGCCATTTCCGGTGGTGTTAATCAACCACGGCACAGGTGGAAATGTAGCCAGTTACAGCAAATCTATCGCCAAAGAAATGGTCCAATGGGGCTATGTTTGTATTGCCGTGAATTACACGCATTCTACGGGTGTTCCTTGCGGATTGCCAGGTACTTGCGCTGAAACCGAATGGGGGGCAAGATCTGCGAATTTATTACGGGGTAAAAAGTGCCTTGAATTGGTTGCTTGTTTATCTTATGCTGACACCAGTTGCTTCCTGGCATTTGGGCACAGCCGAGGTGCATTTGTTACCACTGGTTTGACTGCGGCATTTCCAGGCTTATTTAATGCGGTTGCCCATACAGCCGGTGGCGTCAGTGATGATGCAGGCTCCTCAACAGCGACGATTGCTCAGGCTGGCCAAATAACCACCCCTTATCAAATGCATCATGGCGCGTCTGATGTAATAGTAGATTTGGCTTGGGATCAAACGCTGGCCAGTGTATTGACACAACATAATGTACCCAACCAATTATATACCTACCCGGGGTACAGCCACAGTGATGTGCGATTTGATACCTTGATGTTTGCTCGAACCAAAGCTTGGTTTGCCCAATATGGATGTTCTGCTGATCCGGTCCTTGATTTTAGTCTGTCAAAATCAACTGGCTGCGCGCCACTAACTGTTCAGGTACAAAGTATAGGATTGGGTACAAATTTTACTTACCAATGGGCGTTTCCCGGTGGTAGTCCTGCCACTTCCAATGCAAGCCAGGCTGAAGTGACATTTAATCAAGCGGGTATTTATACGATTACCCTGACAGCCACCGAGAACAATGCTATGTATACGGTAACAAAAACGGTAATGGTGCAAAATGTAGCAAGTACCAGTGTGCAGGCAAGCATCTGTCAAGGAGAAACCATACTTTTTAATGGGCAAATGCTCCAAACAAGTGGTGTTTACACCGCTAATTTGACTGCTTCTAATGGCTGTGATAGTACCGTAATCTTAAATCTGAATGTTCTTCCTTTAGAAATTAGTAACATACAGGCTACGATTTGTCAGGGTGAAAGTTTTCAATATAATGGGCAAACATTAAGCTCCAGTGGTATTTATAATTTTACCGTTACGGGTGCAAATGGTTGTAGTGCTACGCAAATATTATCCCTAAATGTGCTACCCTTAGCTGCGTCGGTTCAGGAAGTAAGTATTTGTGCTGGTGAATCTTTACTTTTTAATGGTCAAATACTAACGACGAGTGGTATTTATACGGCTAATTTGACGGCCGGAAACGGCTGCGACAGTACCGCAACATTATCCCTCAAAGTGTTAACTTCAGGAATAAATAATATTCAAGCAACGATTTGTGCGGGTGAAAATTTTCAATATAATGGGCAAACATTAACCTCCAGTGGTATTTATAATTTTACAGTTATTGGGGCAAATGGTTGTATTGCAACGGTAGTATTATCCTTGGATGTGTTGCCCGCTGTCAGTTCGGTTCAAGAAGCAAGCATTTGTGCAGGCGAAACGTACGCATTTAATGGGCAAACGCTTGAATTAGGGGGGACCTATGTTGCTAAATTAACGACTGTAAGTGGTTGCGATAGCACGATTACGCTGCATTTGAACATTTTGCCCGCTGTCAGTTCGGTTCAAGAAGCAAGCATTTGTGCAGGCGAAACGTATGCATTCAATGGACAAACACTTGAAGTTGAGGGAACCTATCTTGCTAATTTAACGACGATCAGTGGCTGCGATAGCACGATTACGCTGCATTTGAACATTTTGCCTGCCGCCAGTTCGGTGCAGGAAGCGAGTATTTGTGCAGGCGAAACGTATCCATTCAACGGGCAAACGCTTGAGGAGGCAGGTATTTATAGTGCCAATTTAACGGCTGTAAATGGATGCGATAGTCTATTAACCCTTGCCCTACAAGTTCAACCGTTTCCGACAGCCCAATTTAATTTTATAGCAAATAACAGTGAAGTTACTTTTACGAATAATTCTACGAACGCAACGACTCATTTTTGGGATTTTGGAGATAATTTAAACTCCTTTGAATTGGCTCCAACGCATCAATATGCGGCAAATGGTATCTATACTGTGACGCTTTCAGAAAGCAATGTATGCGGTGTGAGTACGTTTCAGCAAACTGTGGTTATTATGGTTTCAAATACTTCAAACCAGCAAAAAAATATTGGATGGTCCGTTTTCCCCAATCCTACCAGTGGTACATTTATTGTGAAAAACGCAGGCGCCACGACAAGAATTGCTAAACTTGCCTTATTTGATCTTACAGGTCGACAAATTCAAATAGATCATCAAATGCTAAACCAAGTATACCTGGTTGATTGTTCGAGCATTTCAAATGGAACCTATTTGCTACAGCTTAGCGAAGAAAATAGTCCTGCTTTTTGGACAAGGGTAGTGATTTGTAATTAAAAACAGTTTTGGGCTTCACGTTTAATTATTCGACTTGAAAAACCAACCCAAATAAACAGCCACTATACCAGCCACCCCGGCGCTCAAGGCAAATGTCGGCCCGGGCCCGGCAGCGTACCAAATAAAACCGGCCATACTGCTGGCACCCAAACTACCAATGCTTTGAAAAGCGGTATAAGTACCAATCGCAGTTGCAGTGTCTTTTTTATCACAGATATTGGTAATCCAGGCTTTCGCTACGCCCTCCGTGGCGGCGGCATATAGGCCATACAAGCAGAACAAAGCTAAAAAAACGGGTAGAGTAGTCGCAAAAGCCATCCCAGCATACACGATGGCAAACAAAAAAAAGCCGCTGACCAAAACGCGTTGCATACCCAGCCGATCAGCCCAATCACCGCACCCGTTGTATCCAGCGCGTGATGGAATCCAAATACCTGTCCTTTGGTGGCTGGGGTAGCCTCATCCGATAACAGGGCATCGCGTGCGCCGGTGCGAATGCCTTTGCCTAATCGATCCAGGGTACGCGCAAAAAATATCCACAACGGATATATAAATACTGCCATCAATGGTTTGGATAAAGCGCTCAACCCATATCCCACCTGCACAAAAGGCCGCCGCCGTCCAGTCCGGTCGCTCAATTGCCCAAAGTAGCCCTTGCTCAATCCGGCCGTAGTTTCCGCTAATCCTTCCAAAATGCCGATCAATACAATAAAAAACCGATACTTTTCAGGTAAACAGGCATGATCGGGTACAACATTTCACTGGCAACATCCGTAAACAGGCTTACCAGCAATAAAACCCAGACGTTTTGGGTGATGATGGTGTTTTTTGATTGGTTTTCCATACTGTTTCTATTGGTATTAGATCGGAGTGGATGCGGGTTGTTGCGTGTAAAGGTCAGCATTTTTGGGCTACTTATCTGTCTAGATTAGTTTGTATTTGCAATCGTTTTATAATTAAATGCTATAAAAATATACAAAACATTTTGTTGTTATTTTTGCGAATATTATCTTTGCAGGCCTAACAAATTGTATCTATGCCTAGAAAGAAAGATCACGAACCGCACGACGCGGTATTTAAAGCCTTTTTCAGCGATGCGATCATTGCTCGGAACTACTTATTGCATTATACCGCCGAAGACATATACAGGCAAATTGATTTCAGTGTTTTCCGGAAAATCGATACCGCTTTCGTCAGTGGCCGTTTCGGGATTTCCTTTAGCGACGTGTTGTATGAGTCCCGGTTATTAAGTGGCGCTCCGGCTAGATTGCTCTTTCTGTTCGAGCATAAAAGTTACGTGCCTAAATGGCCGATTCATTTACAACTACTGGATTATTTTTTACAAATCTGGGAAGATGATCTCAAAAACGATCGCTCACTTTCTTTTATCGTTCCGATTGTGGTGTACCATGGGGCACGGAAATGGGAAACAAAAGCATTTTCCGATTATTTTGTAGGCTTGCCAAAAGACTGGGAGGCGTTTATTCCCAATTTTTATTATTGGCTGACAGACTTGCGTAAAATTCCATCAGCGGAAATTGAAGAAAAAGTGGAGTCGGAATATGTGAAAAATCTGTTTTTAGCGTTAAAATTTGCCCGTAATAAAAAATTTACCCTTGAAAACTGGCCCAATATCCTTACTTTTGGGAGGCCTTTCTATCGGAATACCCGCGAAGGCATACTGCTTCAAACGCTAACGTTGTACATTTTAAACTTTTACGATATGACTGAGTCTCAAGTGAAAGATCTCAACCAGCAATTACCGCCCGCAGAGCGTGATTGGATCGACGCGATTCCTGAAGTTTTTGGGAGAAAATGGAAGGAAGAAGGTCTTCGTACAGGATACAAAGAAGGCATGGAAAAAGGCATGGAAGAAGGCATGGAAAAAGGTATAGAGAAAGGCATGGAAAAAGGCATGGAAAAAGGCATGGAAAAAGGCATGCAAAAAGGTATGCAAAAAGGTATAGAAAAAGGTATAGAAAAAGGTATAGAAAAAGGTATAGAGAAAACGAGCCATGCCATCACCATCAAAACGATCAAAAAGTTTCCAGATTGGAGCGATGCGGAAATTGCCGAATTTGTGGGTGTTACAAATGAGTATGTCCAGCAACTACGCAAAAAATTAGCGGTGGGTTAAGTGGGTCGTTTTTCTTCTGTATTGCGTAAAATGTTATTAATTTTAATATGGCAAAAGCCTTCTCGTTAAACGATAGGACGAGTAGGCTTTTTTTATGGTTTAATGTTGATTGTTCCCGTACTTTTAAAAATTTTATTTTCGCATAGGCGACATATCTGATTTTATATTTCTGTTTTTTGCAAATAGTCCTATCATTTCGGTAAAAAGTGCCATCCACGATGGTATGATCTGCTGCAATTTTGCAGTGTTATTTTTCTTCAACTTTTTACGGATTGTCATGCCACACCATCAAATTGTTATTATCGGAGGCGGAAACGCCGGTATTTCAACCGCTGCCCAATTGCTGCGTAAAAACAAGGCCCTGGATATCGCAATTGTTGATCCTGCCGACAAACATTACTACCAACCAGCCTGGACACTTGTTGGAGGTGGCGCATTCGATATTGCTAGAACCGAACGCACCGAAGCATCTGTGATGCCCAAAGGGGTGAAATGGATCAAACAAAAGGCACTCGGTTTTAATCCAGAACTAAACAGCGTAACATTAGATAACGGCCCACTCACCTACGATTACCTCATCGTTTGCCCAGGTATTCAACTCAATTGGGGCGACATTAAAGGTTTGCCCGAAACCCTTGGAAAGCACAATGTATGTAGCAATTATTCTTTTGAATCTGCGCCATACACTTTTGAATGTATCAAGCATTTTAAGGGTGGAAAGGCGCTTTTTCACAATCCTTCTACCCCGGTAAAGTGTGGCGGAGCGCCACATAAAATCATGTATTTGGCAACTGATTATTTCCGCAAACATGGGGTGCTGCCAAAAGCATCGGTACAATATTGGAGTGGTGCTGCCAAATTATTTGCTGTACCAGTATATGAAAAGACACTGTTGGAGGTTGTCAAACGCGGGAACATCCAGTTGAATTTCATGTACAACCTGACCGAAATAGATGGCCCGAACCAACGTGCTAAATTCGTCGGTTTTGGAGAAGATAATAAAGGAGAAGTGAAGGACGTCGAATTTGATATGATTCATGTAACGCCGCCACAAAGTGCGCCAGATTTCGTACGCAATAGTTCCTTGGTGAATAGCGCCGGCTGGGTAGATGTGGATAAAGGGACATTACAGCATGTGCGTTATGCGAATATTTTTTCATTAGGCGATGCTGCCGGCTTGCCAATTTCCAAAACGGGTGCCGCCATTCGAAAACAGGCGCCCGTTGTAGTAACGAATTTATTGGATGTCATAGCAGGACGTAAGCCCTCAGAAACTTACTTGGGCTACACATCCTGCCCACTTGTAACAGGTTACGGCAAATTAGTACTCGCTGAGTTCGATTACAACAATACCCCCATGGAAACCTTCCCTTTCGACCAGTCAAAGGAGCGCTGGTCAATGTATCAACTTAAAAGGGAAGTGCTTCCGCGCATGTATTGGGGCGCTATCCTGAAGGGTTTGGCTTAATAATACGCATTGCCTTTATGCAAAATTTCGAAAAAAAAAGTACAACAAATGGAAGATCCAATGCGCTTTTGGGAGCAACGATATGAAGACCCCGAATATACCTATGGTGTGAAACCCAACCGCTTTTTTCAACAGCAGTTGGACGCAGTCGAAAAACCCGGACGTCTGTTGTTGCTTGCCGAGGGCGAGGGACGCAATGCGGTGTATGCGGCCACCCAAGGCTGGCACGTTATGGCCGTTGATTTTAGTGAAAACGCACGCAAAAAAGCGCTGGCGTTGGCCAGGCAGGAAGGTGTTAAGATGGAGTATATTTTGGCCGATATCCAACAATTCGATATTTCAGCACACGGTAAGTGGGATATGATTGGTCTTATTTACGCCCACTTCCCACCGGATTGGAGAGCAACTATGCACCAAAAATGTGCCGATGCGCTCGCGCCAGGCGGCAGTTTAATCCTGGAAGCATTTAATCCAAAGCAATTGAACAGGCAATCTGGTGGTCCCAAAAACAGGGACTGGTTGTATGCTCAAAGTATGCTCTTGCAAGATTTTGAGGCCTTAGAACCGATTGCCTGCACGGAGGCAACCGTATTTTTACAGGAAGGTTCCGGGCATGATGGCTTGGGGGAAGTTGTTCGAGGCAATTTTAGAAAAAAACAGTAGCAAAATTCTGAAAATATAAAGCCCCAAAACCATGCTGTTTTGAAGAAAAAACACAGTCATTATTAGTGCAGTCTTGGGGTAATATTCTTGTCAATGTTGACAAATATCACAGGATTTCCACCGTATATGCGAGCATTTTTGCACGATCATTTTTACCATGCATCATTTTACGGCTATGTAGGCAGTAGACAGTAAGGGTGCATCAACTTAACTTCTAAATCTTTCCGTCATGAAAATTGAACAAATTTATACCGGTTGTTTGGCACATGCCGCTTATTACCTCGAAAGTAATGGGGAAGCTGCCATTTTTGACCCACTCAGAGAGGTAGGGCCTTATTTGGAACGCGCTGCAAAAAGCAATGCGACCATTAAATATGTTTTTGAAACCCACTTCCATGCCGATTTTGTGAGCGGACATTTGGATCTGGCACAAAAAACGGGTGCCAAAATTGTTTTTGGTCCTACCGCCAAGCCTGGGTACGACGCCATCACAGCAGAAGATAATCAGATCTTTAAGGTGGGCGATTATACGGTAAAGGTGATCCATACGCCAGGACATACCATGGAAAGTACTACGTATTTGTTGATCGATGAAAATGGCAAGGAGCATGGTATTGTTTCGGGCGACACGTTGTTTATAGGGGATGTTGGACGACCAGATTTGGCACAACATGTTATCGCTGATTTGACAGAAGAGAAATTAGCCGGATACCTGTTTGATTCGCTCCGCAACAAAATTATGCCGCTTAGTGATGATCTGATCGTTTATCCGAACCATGGCGCTGGAAGCGCGTGCGGAAAAAACATGAGCAAGGAAACCACAGATACTTTGGGACATCAGAAACAGGTGAACTATGCGCTCAATCCGAATTTGACCAAAGCGGAATTTATCAAAGAAATTTTGACCGGACTGACTACACCACCAGGCTATTTTCCGCAAAATGTGCTGATGAATATCAGGGGGTACGAAAGTTTTGATACCGTGATGAAACGCGGTATTCAGGCACTTTCTCCCAGTGCCTTTGAAGCTGCGGCCAGCGAAACAGATGCCCTTGTACTCGACACACGCGATGCACAGGTGTTTTCGGAAGGTTTTATCCCAAATGCTATTAACATTGGCATAGATGGAAACTTTGCACAATGGGTAGGTGCGCTCATCCCCGATGTAAAACAGCAAATACTGGTAGTTGCGGATAAAGCACGGGAAGAAGAAGTGATCACCCGCCTGGCACGCGTAGGCTATGACCATTGCATTGGCTACCTCGAAGGTGGTTTTGAAGCCTGGAAAAACGAACAAAAAGAAGTCGACCGGATCGAACGGGTAACAGCCGAGCAATTGGCCGATATTCAAAAAGCCAATCCTCAAGTACCAATTTTTGATGTCCGTAAAAATAGTGAGTACACAAGCGAGCATATGTTGGATGTTGAAAATGCCCCACTGGACACCATCAATGCCTCCATGTTGCAGATGCCAAAAGATAAAACGGCTTACATTCACTGTGCCGGTGGATACCGTTCTATGATTTTTGCAAGTATCCTGCGCGCGCGTGGCTACGACAACCTAGTTGATGTGGTGGGTGGTTTTAAAGCAATAAAAGGAAGCGAACGTTTCAAGGTGACCGATTATGTGTGCCCAACAACGTTGTTGTAAATTTTAAAAACTGGATGGAAGTTGTTTTTTAAATAGATCAGGGAGCCTTGTGGAATAAACCGCGCAGGCAACTTGAAGAATGTACATTTGCAGAAAGGACTGCCGGACATTGTTTTCGGCAGCCCTTTTGATTTTAATATCACGTTTCAAATCGGGCGTAGCAGAACAATGGTGATGCACCAACGCTATCCAAATATATAAAATGATGCCCACCCATAAAGTTTACGGCCTGTTTTCGGTACTCATGTTGTTTCAAACCATCTCGCAATGTAGTATCCCCCCATCTGCAACCATCCGGGGCACAATTCAATTGACCCAGGAGTGGAAACCCATGGTATATCTGGTGCAACCCCGCAATTTTGCTGAAATCGCTTCTAATTTTGGTGGTATTGTACTGGATTCTGCCCACATTGCCAGCGATGGGACCTTTGTATTTTCGCCGCAGAAACTGAACAGCATACCCATGCTTTTTCAACTTTGTATCCAAAAAACAGGGAATCGTTTTCCCACGCAACTGCTGGAAGACGCACCGTTGGCGGCCAATTACATGCCCATTGTCCTTCAAGAAAACACGACGCTCGATATCACTGCACAGGCCGACCAATTCCAGGCAACGTTTAACATCAAGAATCCTGCTGCAGAAAACCGCGCCCTGTTGCAATTGCGTAATATTCGACACAAGGCCTGGCAACAAGAACAATCCTGGCTGACTGCCGCAAATCATATAGATGAACATACCCTGCTTGAACACGAAGCGGCATTGCTCCGATTTCAAATTCCGATCATGGCCTTTGCCGATTCAAGTGCATATTATTGGCCAGCATTGGTCGCTGCGCGCTGGGTAAGTCCAACGGGCGACTATGAACGCGTGCCGGAATTTATGTGGAAACAATGTGAAAAATGGCGGAGCAAACCCGATTTAAGTACCTGGTCTGCCCAACTTTGTCAAGCGGCCAACCGAGAGAAATTGCCCGTTTTAATTGGAGATACCATTCCAGATATTCCACTTCCCATGCTGGCGGGCGATACCATGTTGCTGCATACCTTGTTGGGCAGCCGAATTACCGTGTTGGATATTTGGGCTTCCTGGTGCGCTCCTTGTCGCCGCGAAAATAGGGAGGTGTTAAATCCAATTTGGGCAAAACATAAAAATGCCACATTTCAAATCATCGGTTATTCAATTGACAGCAGCCCCAATGCCTGGAAATCTGCCATTGATAAAGATGGTGCCTCCTGGCCCCATGCCTCGCATTTGAGCGGCGATGCCACCCCATTTATGGCAGCACTGCGCATCACCACCATACCTGCCAATTTTATCCTGGATGCGCAGGGAAAAGTGATTGCCAAAAACCTGCACGGGGAGGCATTGCGGATTTTTGTGGAAGATTATTTGAAGTAAATACCTGCATGTACCTTGTTTAATAGGATCGGCTACTACTCCTGGACGATGGTTTTAATGGTCGCTTTCTCGTTACCAGTTTGAAGGGTAACCAAATAAGTATTGCCAACGGCGATGTTTTTCAATTGCCGTTTGATGATGTTTTCGCCCGGAAAAAGATTGTTCAATACCTCCTGGTAAATGATTTTACCCTGAAAATCGGTGATGTGCATAGTGACCGGCGCTGCTTTTTGCAAATTGAATTTCAGGCCAAATACCCCGGCGTTTGGATTCGGAAACACTTGTAAGTGCAACGTCCCAGTGCTTTGACTGTTTAGCGCATCGATTGCAGACGATGTGTTTTTCACGACAAAAACTTTAAAAATTTGACCACTCGCACTACTCTCCGTGCCTGTATTGATCCAGAAAATATTTTGCGCAGAGCTGGCAATACCGCCATAGATATAACCCACCAACGTGGTGTCTCCAGCCAAATCATCTAATTTGATAACTTCATTGTCGAAATGGGGAAGTGTTTCCAATGGAATAAACTCCGAACTCGCGCCCAGTAAAGCCGGCATTTCAACCGGGAGTTTGTACTCCGCCATGCTACCATCAGTTTGTCGGGTTACCCGCGCAATGGTTTTTACAAAGGGGACATTGTTGTCCTGAACCAATATCCCAAGACTATCATAAAACTGCGCAATACCACCAAAGAAAACGGTGTGCATTTCATGGGCAGCAGCAGAATATAGCGGTAAAAAAGCACAATGATAATGGTTGTAGTATTGCGAAAATGCAGGATGAACAGCATACCCGGTACTATCAATATTTACACAATTGAGGTAAGGGAGATCAACCGTTTTTTGGAAAACCCCGGAAAAAGCAGTAACACCTTCCTGTCCATCTGGCATAATTTGGGGGACAACATTGTAATCCCGGCGGTGCAATTGTTCGGCATCTGTGAGCGTGGGTAAATGGGTTACGTTTAGTAAAATGCCATCGTCGTTTATCTTGAATTTTCGAATTTGATCCGTATATGCTTGCACAAATCCGGGACCATGTGTTGGCCCCATTGGATTGTATCGACCCTGGAACTTTTGTCCGCCAACCAAATAATACGTGTCGTATATTTTTGATAAATGCCCGCCCGTAACTTGAAACTGAGCATCGGTAATTTGCCTGAAAAAGGAAGCAAACGGCGCGCCGTTTATCACTGCATCTATCACGGCTGGTACTTGTACGGCAATCATCTTGTCGAAAGTCCAATGGTCGTTTTGCGTGGCACTATACCCGTAGCCTCCAACCAGATAGAGCAACGCGCCCGTTTGAATAAATTCCATGTTCGTGGAACTTAATTGTTCTTGCATCGCTATGGGCAAGCTCGTTAACGGAGCCGACCACTTTTGTTGGGTGCTTGGGTCAATAACAATAACTTGGTTGTTATGCCCTGCCAAATCAAATGTAGCAAAAGGCTGTCGGCGGTGCAAGCCATCCAATCGCCCACCGAAAATGAGCCACTTGCCGTTATGCTGCCCAAATGCGTACGCTTGTAATCCGCCTACATTGGGGATAGACATTGGTTCAAGGTAAATTTGGAACGGGCTGGTTTGTGCTTGCAACTGCAACATGAAGCACATAAAAAGCACTGAAAAAGAAATTGATTTCATTTTTGTAAAAAGGTTAGGATTGTCTCAAAAAAAATGATTTGCTCTTCGTTCTTTTGATACTGCAAAGTACCCTATTTGAAAAATTTACTTGAAAAGTATTAATTGGCTATCCTGCACGCCCGCCAGCCAATGCTTGACCATAGGCGCTATCTTGATGTAATCTCCATTGGTAAGGGTTTGCTTCAAACCTTTTTCATTTTCAAATAGAACTTCGCCTGTTATACAAATCAACAAAGCCTCTACCTTGGTAATGTGTTCTTTGAGTAATCCATTTTTTCGGATTTGCAAGGCTGTGACAGTGCTATCCAGGCCTTTGAAAAAGGGTTTTGTAGATACGTCCTGAGTCGCATCGTGCAATATGTTGATATTGTTCATTTTATGTTGTTTAAATTATTGATTTTCAGAAAAGAAATGCCCAGCCAAATAACCGAAATAGTCATTGCAATGGCACCAATCAGAACAAAAAAAGGCGGTAATCCCAAATAGACTTCGGACAAAATGCCAATTGGCATTAGTAAACCCACAAGTGCCAAAATAGAAATGGTTTTTACATTAGGCAATTGGGCTTGAAACCGTAATAGTAAATACCCAATCAGTATGTTCAAAAAAGCGAACAAATTGCCGTGTACGTGTGCCAAACGCGCTTCAAAGTGTTTTCCTATGGAATAACTATTGACCCATGCCTCCTTCCCCGGAGCGAAATCACGTAGGTAAATTAGTAGAAAACCATAAAACATGAACAAACCCATGGTGAGAAAGCCTATAGCGATGTTGTTTTTGCCGTTCATAATATGAAAGAATTTAAAAATGTTGATTTAGTTTATTGATATAATTGTGTCGGGCGGGTCTAAGAAAATAGACCTGCCCGGCACAATTATATCGCTCTATTAAATTGTTCTTCGCTATGGTATTGTTGTCGTTTCAATTTACGAGCCACAACAATCCTAATTTTTCGCACGGTTTTTGCCACCACCTTTACCAGCACCTTTGCCTTGTCGTAAGCCATTCCAGGTTGGATTCCCTTTTCCATCCCGCAGATTCAATACCTGATCTCCTTTTTGCACAGTCATAGCGATGATTGCAGGTGCATTCTGATACGTAATTTTCGAACCTTTTACTTCAAGGACATCTCCTACAACAAACTGTATATCCTGATTGTCTATATACCAGGAAGGGCCAAGGTGAATGGAAACATTTCCACTTTTTTCGCTTTTCAGCATCAAGTGAATGCCTGTTGACATACCTGTTTCAGGGGTAATCATTTCAACACTAACAACTGATCCCTTCAATGCTTCAACGGTGCCGGGATTAAATTGTCGACTGTAATTATTGTTAGAACACCAGCCGCCACTACCGCGTTGTGCGATGCTGGCAAAAGGAAGCAGGACAAACAAGGATGCCCAAAACATAATCTGGAAGGTTCTCATAATGGGAAATTTAATAACGGAATACTGTGTGAAAATTCACCTGCAAAGGTTTGCGCAATAACCGCACATTCCCCATGATGCAAGTCAACGGATTTAATGATAATCAAAGTAATATCAGAAAGTGTCGAATTGAGTCTTCTTTTTTAATCGAGCAAAAACAAGATTGGAATAGATGCGTGTTAAGGTCAGGATATTTGGATTGCCTGTAAGCCTAAATTAGTTTGCGCCCGCAGCCGTCTATAATTATTTGTTATAAAAATATACAAAACATTTTGTTGTTGTTTTGGCGCGTTGTATCTTTACATGCCTAACAAATTGTATCTATGCCAAGAAAGAAAGATCACGAACCCCACGACGCGGTATTTAAAGCGTTTTTCAGCGATGCGACCATTGCACGGAATTATTTATTGCATTACACCGCCGAAGACATATATGGGCAAATAGATTTCAATGTTTTCCAGAAAATCGACACCGCTTTCGTCAGTGGCCGTTTCGGAGTTTCCTTCAGCGACGTGCTGTATGAATCCCGGTTATTAAGTGGTGCGCCAGCCAGACTACTCTTTCTGTTTGAGCATAAAAGTTATGTGCCTAAATTGCCGATTCATCTACAATTACTGGATTACTTTTTACAAATATGGGAAGATGATCTCAAAAACGGTCGCCCACTCTCTTTTATCGTTCCGATTGTAGTGTACCATGGGGCGCAGAAGTGGAAAACAGAGGCATTTTCCGATTATTTTGTAGGCTTGCCAAAAGACTGGGAGGCGTTTATTCCCAATTTTTATTACTGGCTAACAGACTTGCGTAAAATTCCATCAGCGGAAATTGAAGAAAAAGTGGAGTCAGAATACGTGAAAAACCTGTTTTTAGCGTTAAAATTTGCGCGTAATAAAAAAATTACCCTCAAAAATTGGCCCAATATCCTTACTTTTGGGAG
>CAIVGO010000681.1 GCA_903905445.1 uncultured Bacteroidota bacterium | reverse complement strand
GTTTTGCACCGTAAAAAATGCGCCTTTGAAATTGATGTCCATCATTTCATCCAAAAAGGCTTCACTGGAATGTTCCACCGGCGCAAATTTTGCAATACCCGCATTGATAAACAATACATCAATGCTGCCAAACTGCGCTTTTACTTTTTCTGCCAACGCGGTGGAATGCGCCAAATTACTAGCATCGGCCAGGATTCCAACCGCTTTTGCACCCAGTTTTGCGATCGCCTCATCCAGAGCCGTTTGGTTTCTGCCGGTAATAATTACCCGAGCGCCTTCTTCAATAAAGGCCTGCGCCGTGGCAAACCCAATTCCGCTGTTCCCGCCCGTAATCAGGGCAACTTTGTTGTTCAATTTTGACATAGCTTAATTTGTAGTTGTTGTTATTGGAATGATTGTTCCGCAAAGGTATATGTATTGGAACGATCATTCCAAATAAAAAATGAACTTTTTTAAAAGTTAAAGCATTATAATAAATTGTAACTTGTCTGCGAATCTAAAACCTGTTCTTCTCCTATGAAAACGCTACCCTTTTTAAGCATAACTTTTTACTTGTTCGTTTGTGCACCTGTACAGGCAAAAGCACAATTATCCGGTCTGGCGCGCATATTGTCTATGGAAAGCCGTGCAGCCACGGGCCTTCGAAGCGCCGAGTATTTATCAAACTTTTCACGTTCCTCAGCGGGCGCATCCGAAATTTTAGGCGCTACCCGCAACAGCAGCGTTTATGGGAACCACCTGTTGGAACTGGAACGCTCCATAGGCGGGTCAATTTATGACCGAAGCAAGATTTCCGAACCCAATTGGTCTTCCATTGCCAACAATCATCCAGATTTGGATCGATTTTTTGTGAACCCTAATTTGGGATCAGATCGGTATCGTATGGCAAACATCACCGAATTAAATGAGCTTGAAATGGAGCCTTATTTAAAGCAGAAATACGAGATAATTATTGGGTTAATCAAGGCTAATTCGGGAAAATCAAGGTTAAGTCATCTCGATTCTTTACAGGCTTATCAGATGTTGTACATGATTTCAAGTAATGCGATTCGGTCTTCCGCATTTTCCAAAACAAACGCAAGCGGCGGCGGTCGCTGGGGAGGAAATTATCCGCCTACGATCGATTACAGTCTTTTCGATCATAATCGTTCGAATGAGCCAAGCGAAGAGGAGCGCGATGATGACAACGATGATGATAATGATAATGACGATAACAACGACGACCAGGATTCGGACCGCGATTCTACCCAAAATGATTCCACAGGGCATAGCCGATACAATAAATTAGAAACAAAACCGGCCCCTGCTGCCAAATTCCCCTTCGACCCAATGGGTATTATGCTGATGGTAGTACTTTATTGGTTGTTTTCAACCATGGGCTTGTTCAAAATGTCCCAACATGCCGGATTGCATGCAGAGATTGCCTTGGTGCCTTTTGTGCGCCTTGGACTATTGTTTCAACTGGCTGGTTATCAGCCCTGGAAAGCATGGTTGCTTTTAGTTCCGGGTGTGAATATATATTATTGGATAAATGTAAATTTAAAACTATGTAAATCAAATCTTTTTTCGGCATATTGGGCTATTTTGGGTGTATTTATTCCGGGTTTGTTTTGGCTGGTACTTGGGCAAACGCGTTTGGAAAGTAAGGAATAAAAAGTGGCCTATAATTGAACACTTAACCTAAAGTCTATTTTTGTTCAAACAACTCCAACACCTCCCCAGCCGCCCGCCAACTAGCACCACCCCCCCCCAAAACAACCCGCAAGGCCGCATACGCAACACGCATGTCCGTTGCTACTTCTTGCGTCAAAATCTGATCCAAAGCAGCCTTTACCTGCTGCGTATTGAATTGATCCTGAATGAGTTCCTGAACCAAGGGCTGGTCCATAATTAAATTGACCAACGAAATGTATTTTACATCCACCAAACGCCGCGCAATCGCAT
>CAIVGO010000680.1 GCA_903905445.1 uncultured Bacteroidota bacterium | reverse complement strand
GTGGTTCCTAAGCATCAACGCCGAAACGTTACCCACTGAAGTACGAGAAAGCGGCAAACGCACATACCGCTCCCTGACTTTGGACGGACAAGAAATCGAATTCAGCGATGGCTTCACCGATTTACATACCAGCAGTTACCGCGATATTCTCGCCGGCCAAGGTTTCGGTTTGAAAGATGCTGCACCGGCGATTGAATTGGCACATAATATACGGAATGCGAGCCCGGCAGGACTTCAAGGAGATTACCATCCGTTAGCAAGTCAGCCTTACGCGAAGCATCCATTTGAATCCTAATAAATCGCTTACAACACATCGTACGAAATGAAAATATTAGTTACCGGTACAGCAGGCTTTATTGGATACCATTTTGCAAACAGAATGGTCAAAGACGGCCATGAAGTAGTTGGCCTCGACAATATTAATGACTATTACGATGTACAATTAAAATACGACCGTTTAAAAGCGGCTGGTATTTCACGCGAAAGCGTACAATACAATCATTTATCACAAAGTAGCACGCAAGAAAATTATAAATTTATCCAACTACAATTAGAGGATGCCGGAAACCTGGAGCGGCTATTTACCCGACAAAAATTTGATATGGTTTGCCACTTAGCGGCACAAGCAGGCGTTCGATATAGTTTGGACAACCCCAAAGCGTATGTGGACAGTAATATTTTGGGCTTTCTAAATATATTAGAAGCTTGTCGATTTCATCCTGTGAAACATTTGGTTTACGCGAGTAGTTCGAGTGTATACGGGGTAAACAAACAACAACCCTATTCGGTAAAAAATAATGTCGATCACCCAATTTCACTATACGCGGCTAGTAAAAAGTCAAACGAATTAATGGCGCATACGTACAGCCATTTATTTAATATTCCAACAACGGGTTTGCGCTTTTTTACGGTTTATGGACCTTGGGGTCGACCAGACATGGCATATTTTAGCTTTGCAAAGGCTATTATAGAGGAAAAAGAAATTCAAGTCTTTAACAACGGATTAAATGAACGTGACTTTACCTATGTGGATGATATTGTAGAGGGTATCGCAAGGGTGATGCAACATATTCCTTCACCGAATCAGGTTGAGGACGTAGTACTCGATCCTTCGATTTCTACCGCACCATATCGCCTGTTTAACATTGGAAATAGTCAACCGGTACAAGTATTAGAGTTTATCGAGACCCTTGAAAAATCACTCGAAAAAACGGCAATTAAAAGGATGGTGGATGCACAGCCGGGTGATGTACTAAGCACTTTCGCCGACGTACAGGACTTAGAGGAAACCATTAAATTTAGACCACAAACCACTTTGAAAGAAGGTATTCAACATTTTTCTGAGTGGTTCAAATGGTATTATAAACGTACAAATTAACCGCATAACATTGTTTTCTTTTCTTAAAAAATATAATACTCTACCTGAATCATATGCTACACTAGGTATAGACATGCATTCGCATATTTTGCCCGGCATAGACGACGGCGCACCCAACCTGGAAACAAGTGTACTACTAATAAAAGGCTTAATGCAACTCGGTTTCGAAGCATTCATCGCCACCCCCCATATTTACCAGGAACTCTACCCCAATACCAACGAAACCATAGAAACCGCCTTACACGATACCCGAAAAGCCCTAAAAGAGGCCGGGATCCAAGTGCGAGTAGAAGCAGCCGCAGAATACATGCTGGACGACCATTTCGAACAACTGCTCGAAACGACACCGCTGCGTACCTTGCCCGGCAACCGCGCACTCATCGAAATGTCGCCCCTCTCTGCGCCACCCAATTTGGACCATATCCTGTTTCGCATGCAACTAAAGGGGTATGTACCCTTGATCGCCCACCCGGAACGCTATTTATTCGTAAAAACCAATAAAGCGCGTTACCACGATTGGCACGACCGCGGATACGAACTGCAACTCAACCTGCTTTCCCTCACCGGATATTACGGACCAAGTGTACGCGACCTGGGCCTCTACCTGTTGAAAAACAAATTGGTGCATTTTGCAGGCACCGATCTACACCATACCAAACACCTCGAATTGTTGGGGAAGACCTTGAAAGATAAAAACTTGCAAAAGTTGCTGCAATACGAAGGGTTGAATAACAAAAATCTATTTCAGAACTAAAATATAGATTGCATGCATACTAAAAACATATTAGTCATAAGCGGATCATTTTTGCTACTTATATTTAGTACTACTGCTTGTGTACACCACCGCGAACTGATCTCCTTCCCAGCCGATCAAATTGTATTTACCAGCCCGGAACAGTTGTCCAACGCCACAACCTTACATGCACAGCCCGATGATTTGTTGCGCATCACCGTGTTTAGTTTTAATTTGGAAGCAGCAGCCCCCTTCAACATTGAGCCCGTTCAAAGCCAGGGGAACAACCAGATGATGCAACAACTCAACAACGCACAAGGCAACTACCCGCTCGAATTATTTAACGGGTATTTTGTCGACCAGGAAGGTTTTATCAACTTTCCGGTATTGGGACGTTTAAAAGTTGGCGGACTAACCATTGCACAAATTGAAAAACTGATTGCAGAAGGTACGCACCCCTATTTAAAAGACGCCGTAGTAAATGCGCGTTTTTTAAATTTCAAAATAACCATCCTGGGCGAAGTAACCAAACCCGGCACCATCCGGGTAAGCAACCAGCGTATCAACATGCTGGAAGCCATCGGTAATGTAGGTGATTTTACCCCTTATGCCAACCGAACCAATGTATTACTCATTCGGGAAGAAAATGGGCAACGCACGTACCAACGTTTTAATTTTCAAACGGACGAAATCTTTCGTTCACCTTATTTTTACCTGAAGCAAAATGATGTGTTGTATGTAGAGCCCATCCGTGCAAAAGTAGCCACGGTGCAAGATCCATTTGCCAGAGGGGTCACATACGGAACAGCCTTTATTTCTATCATTACCCTGGCGATTGCCCTATTTAGATAACCCATTCGCCTGAACATTTCCAACCACGATAATCTTATCCGCTTGCAAGAAAATACATTAAATACACAAAACGACAACCAGAAAGAGCAAGGAATAGACCTGCGTGAATACATTTGGTTGTTGCTGCATAATTGGTACTGGTTATTACTAGGTATAGTTATTGCTTTAATTGCAGCAAGCATGTATTTGCGATATACGCCTAAAATATACAAAGTAACTGCTTCTATTCTAGTAACCGATCCCAAAGAAAGCGGGCTTACCGAGGAAGCCTTGTTAGGTGAACTAGGTTTTAGTAGCAGTTCTCCCATTGAAGATCAATTACAAGTCTTTAAATCGACCAACCTCATGAGGCGGGTGATTGACTCTCTAGATTTACAAAACAAGTTTGTAGGAAACGGACGCATCAAGGATTCCGAAACCTACAAAGTATTCCACCTAATTCGGTTGGACTCGTTGTCCGTGCCCCTCATTTTTGAAATGCGCGTATTGGATTCCATGCATTACAGCGCCAAAACAACTAAACAAATTGATACTACCCTATGTACCTTTGGCGTACCTGAGCGAGTAGAAAACTTTCAGTTTATCCTGCAAAAAAACCAACCCGTTCAAATTGGTACCATTTATAATGTAAGTGCCTTTAGTGCCATTGATATGGCAAGAACCTACACTGGCAAATTATCCGTAGAACTACTTAAAACTGCAAGCGTACTCAACCTTACACTCAATGACGAGCTGCCTAATAGAGCAAAAGATGTACTGAATGAACTAATTGTAGCGTACAACGACGGCGTAGTAGAAGAAAAAAATCTGGCGGGGCGAAATACTTTGGCCTTTATTGATGAGCGTCTTAACTACATTGCCAAGGAACTTTATGAGGTGGAAGCGGATGTTCAAAATTACAAACAAACAAATAAAGTCCCCATTGACTTACCCAGTGCTGCAGAGGAATATTTAGGCCAGGTAAGTATCTTAGATAACCAATTATTAGAAGTAGAGGTACAAACGGGCTTGCTCAACAACATCCAGCAATACCTGAACGATGCCGAAAAACAATACAAACCCCTGCCTGGGAATTCCCAAATTTTAGGGCCTTCTCTAGGAGAGCTGATAAAACAATACAACGAATTATTACTGAAACGTTCTACCCTGATGGAGGCAGCAACTGGCTCCAACCCTGCGGTTAATACCTTTGAAGAGCAATTAGCATTTATTCGGGAAAGTGTGCGTAGTTCGCTCAACAACATGAGCGGAGAACTTCAAAGCCGTAAAAATACCTTGCAAGGCCGCTTAAGTCCTATAGAGCGCCGCATTGGTGCCGTGCCTCGGAATGAACGGGAATTGCTTCAGATTATGCGGCAACAAAAAATTAAAGAAACCCTTTTCCTGTTTTTACTGCAAAAAAGAGAAGAAACAGCCCTTAGTATCGCCGCACAAACAGCTAATGCGCGTTTTTTGAATAATCCTACGAATAACGGCCCCATTTCACCAAAAAGCAAATTATCTTATATAATGGCTTTTTTTTTGGGATTGGGATTACCAACCAGTATTCTAATTTTGCGTAAAAGATTAGACAATAAAGTATACAGTCGAAACGACCTCAATAAACTAACAAACATCCCGTTTCTGGGCATGATTGGGGTACCTAAAGACAGCGCTAGTTCAATTGCCATAAAAAAAGGAAGTCGTACCTCCGTAGCAGAAATGTTTCGGTTATTGCGCACGAATTTATCCTTTAACGCGGTGGGCAGTAAAGAGCAAGTGGTATTAGTAACCTCCAGCGTGAGCGGTGAAGGAAAAACCTTCATATCCATCAACCTGGCGATTACCCAGGCCTTGGCAGGTAAAAAAACCATAATTCTGAGTTTCGACCTGCGCAAACCCAAAGTGGTCCAATACCTGACTGGCCAATCAGAAAGCAAGGGTATTACCAATTGGCTGGTGGATAAAAATCAAGTACTGGATGGGTTAATTAAGCCTGCCCCCGGTATTGAAAACTTGTTTTACATAGGATGCGGCCCAGTACCACCCAATCCCTCGGAGTTAATTTTACAAGAACGCTGTACGGATTTATTTGCGCAGCTAAGGGAACAATTTGAATGTATTGTAGTGGATACCGCCCCCTTAGGCCTAGTAACAGATGCCTTATTGCTCATGCCCATCGTAGACCAAACCTTAATTGTATCACGTTTTGGGGTAAGCAGAAAGCCCTTTATTGAAATGTTGGAAGAATTGTACTCCGCTCAAAAATTAACCCGACCAGGTATCATCCTGAATGGCGTGAAAAAACAAGGGGGGTATGGGTACGGATATGGGTACGGATATGGTTACGGTTACGGTTACGGTTACTATGAGGATGAAAGCAAAAATAAATAGTTTTATAAAATCAATATGAATAACCAAAATACTATAGCAATTAATAAAGTTGGTTTAAAATGTAGAATACATTCCCCTCAATAGAACTAAATTGGCAAGTGAGATCTCACTTCAACGAAAGAAAGTGCAATCAACATTCAAATCAGTTTTAAAATACTAGTGAAATTTGATCTTACTGATCAGTCCTGATTGATAATTTTTATAATTAACACACCAATGCTTTCTAAAAAATCAATACTCATAACTGGCGGTACTGGCTCATTTGGCAAAGCCTTTGTCAAAAAGGTACTTACCCAATGGCCGGATATTAAACGATTGGTCATTTTTTCTCGAGACGAGCAAAAGCAGTTTCAGATGGCCCAGGATTATCCAGTAGATCAGTTTCCACAGGTTCGCTTTTTTATCGGCGACGTCCGTGATTTTGACAGGTTGAAACGCGCATTAAAAGGCATTGACACTGTCGTTCATGCTGCCGCCATGAAACACGTACCCATCGCCGAGTACAACCCGATGGAATGTGTAAAGACAAACATTCTTGGTGCCGAAAACCTCATTAATGCATGCTTAGAATCAGAAGTGGCGAATGTTGTTGCACTTTCGACTGATAAAGCTGCTGCGCCCATTAATCTATATGGTGCCACCAAATTGGCTTCCGACAAACTTTTTGTAGCTGCCAACAATATCCGCGGTTGGAACCCCATCAAGTTTTCGGTTGTTCGATACGGCAATGTTATGGGGTCCAATGGCTCAGTCATTCCTTTCTTCCTGAATCGCCGACAGACAGGAATTCTTCCTATCACCGAACCCACCATGACCCGCTTTAACATCACATTAGAGGAGGGCGTTGATATGGTGCTACATGCTCTTGAGCATGCATGGGGTGGAGAACTTTTTGTACCAAAGATCCCATCTTACCGTATAATGGATGTTGCTGAGGCGATTGGCCCTAATTGTGAAAAAAAGGTGGTAGGTATTCGACCCGGAGAAAAAATACACGAGGAAATGATCACTTCTTCCGATTCGTTTTATACATACGACCTTGGTAAATATTATTCCATCCTACCATCTGTACCACGATGGAATTTGGATGATTATATTAAGCATTTTACTGCATCAAAGGTTTCCGAAGGCTTTTGCTACAACTCTGGAACCAATACCGAATGGGAAACTGTAGAAAGCCTTCGTCGCTTGATTAAAGAACACGTGGATCCAACCTTTGACTTAAGATGAACCCAATTCCATACGGACGCCAACACATTACTGAAGAAGACATCCAGGCAGTTGTTGAAGCGCTGAAATCTGACTATTTGACTCAGGGTCCACGAATAAAGGCCTTTGAAGAAGCCTTTGCTGAGTATGTGGGGGCCAAGTATGCCGTGGCCGTTGCAAACGGGACGGCAGCACTACACCTTAACGCCTTGGCACTTGGGGTTAAACCAGGCCACAAAGTCATCACTACCCCCATCACCTTTGCCGCCTCTGCCAACTGTGTGCGCTATTGCGGTGGGGAAGTTGTTTTTGCTGACATTGACCCCGTAACTTATTTATTGGATTTAAATGCAGTTAGAGCATTACTTGAGGCATCACCAATGGGAACCTATCAAGGCATTATACCGGTAGATTTTGCAGGTCGAGCAGTAAATTTAGAAGCATTTAGAAAACTTGCAGATGAGTTTGGTTGCTGGATAATTGAAGATTCATGTCATTCTCCTGGTGGTTATTTTATAGATAGCAACGGTAAAAGTCAATGTTGTGGAAACGGAAACTTTGCCGATTTGGCCATATTTTCTTTTCACCCTGTCAAGCATATTGCATCTGGAGAAGGGGGTATGATTACTACAAATAACCAAGAGTTGTATTTTAATCTAATGACTCTGAGAACACATGGGATTGTAAAAAACGATACACAATACACTAATAGCATTGAATTTGCAGGTGGCGAAAATTCCTACCCCGGCTGGTATATGGAAATGCAATCGTTGGGATACAATTATAGACTAACAGATTTTCAAGCCGCTTTAGGTCTAAGCCAGCTGAAACGGGCCGATGAAGGGTTATTGAGAAGAAAGGCAATTGCAAAACGATACTGTGAGGCATTCAATGGACAATCTTTTGTACAAGGCCAATCAGGTGTAGTAGAGGGGCATGCATACCATTTATACATTATTGAAGTAGAAAACCGTTTAGGACTATACAACCACCTTCGAGAAAAGCAAATATTTGCTCAAATTCACTATATACCTACCCATTTGATGCCTTATTACAGGCAATTTGGTTGGAAGGAAGGCGATATGCCGAATGCCGAACAGTATTACAAGCATTGCTTAAGCCTCCCTATGTACCCTTCTTTAACCGACGATGAGTTAGATTATGTTATTATGAACATCTTTGCCTATTATGGTATCGCTGGAAACTAATAGACTCATACTTGTTCCACTTAACATGACACATTGTACCGAAAGGTACTTGAGTTGGTTAAATGATCCTGAAATATATAAATACCTCGAAACTAGAGGGAATCAGACAATCTTATCATTAGAGGCCTTTATTAGGCAACAGATTGAGGGAAAAGTTTATATTTGGGCTGTAACTATTAAAGAAAGTGGTAAACATATAGGGAATATAAAAATTGATCCTATCAACCAAAAACACAGCTTTGCTGAATATGGCATCCTCATGGGAGATAAGTCAGAATGGGGGAAAGGTTATGCCAAGGAAGCATCGATGAAGGTAATTGAATACTTTTTAGGAGAAGAAAAACAACTCAGAAAAATTAATCTTGGCGTGGTAAAATCTAACACTTCTGCAGTGAAGTTATACGAAAGCCTAGGTTTTGAAATTGAAGGCGTTTTCAAACAACACGTTAATTATGATGGCATTTATCATGATATTTTAAGGATGGCACTGTTTAATAAAAGAAATCATGATTGAGAAAATTATATTAGGAACAGTTCAGTTGGGATTAAACTACGGGGTAAACAATACATCGGGGTTGCCAAGCAAGACTGATGTTCATAATATTTTAGCCATCGCTCAAGAACATGGGATAACCCAATTAGATACTGCAGCAGCATATGGTGAAGCAGAAAATAGAATAGGAGAATTTCATAGTCAAGCATCTATAAAATTTGACATAAATACAAAATTTGAAAAGGAAAATAATTTTGACTGGAATATTTCATTAAAGCAAAGCATAACTCGTACTGAAGTAAGCAGGTTACACACAATAATGTTCCATTCATTTGAAAGTTACCTAAACAAAAAAAATGAAATCCCTGATTTCTGGGATAGAGGTAGGAATATACTATTCGACAAAATTGGCGTTTCTGCATATACCAATGAAGAATTGGAAAAACTACTGGATGATGACTTTATATCCGTAGTACAATTTCCCTTTAACTTGTTGGACAATAATTATCAAAGAGGTGCTATTTTAAACAGGTTAAAAGATAATGGTAAAGAAGTACACACGCGATCATGTTTTTTACAAGGACTCTTCTTTGTGGAAGAAAACTCAATCCCTGTAAAACTTCGACCATTGGCACCTTATATAAAAGAAATTTCCAGTATTGCAAGCTCAAATAACCTCGAAATTGGACACTTGGCATTACAATATTGCTTACAAAACAAATTGATTGATGGTGTACTAATAGGCTTAGAGAAACCAGAACAGTTGATTCAAAACATCAACTGGAGTTTGAGCAGATTGGATGAATCTATTCTTAATCAGATAGATGCCTTGGTTGTGCCGAATATTGAACTACTTAATCCATCCAAATGGTAAAAACGATTGTCATCACTCAAGCCAGGGTTGGCAGCAGTAGGTTTCCTGAAAAAGTTCTTCAGCCACTTGGAGCATCAACATTGCTGGGAGTGCACCTTCAGCGACTCAGGCAAGCGAAGCACGTGTCGCAAATTGTTGTGGCTACTACTTTTGAAGAAAAATCAGGCGAGATACTTGAAATAGCCAGACAAGAAAACATCTTGGCTTTTCAAGGTTCTACGAATGATGTTCTGGACAGGTTTTATCAAGCGGCGTTGGCGCACCAACCCGACTTTGTTGTCCGTGTAACTTCCGATTGCCCGCTTATTGATCCTCAATTGTTGGACGATGTCATCCAAATGGTTCAATCTCATGACGTTGACTATGGATCAAATATCTTGATAGAGCATTTTCCGGATGGGCAAGATATTGAAGTATTCCGTTTTGATGCACTGGAAAAAGCTTGGAAGGAAGCCAAACTTTCTTCAGAACGGGAACACGTTACGCCCTACATTATCAAAAATTCGGATTACAGAGGCGGGGTTTTGTTTCGTGCTATAAATTATGATGCCCCAGCGAATTATAACCACATTCGGATGACAGTTGATGAACCAAGAGACTTGGTTACCATTCAGTACTTAATAGCCAAACTTGGACAGAACAGGCCTTGGCTAGACTATACCAATTATATTTTTGAGAATCAGGATATCTTTTCGAATCAAGACATCCTGAGAAATGAAGGGTATCTAAAATCAATCCAAAACGATATTTAAAACCAATTGTATGGGAAGTGGACAAGAACTCTACAAAAAAGCAAAGTCATTAATCCCTGGTGGTACAATGCTGCTCTCGAAAAGACCTGAAATGTTTCTTCCAGAGCAGTGGCCTGCCTACTTTAGCAGAACCAAAGGCAATAAAGTTTGGGATTTAGATGATAATGAATACACGGATGTATCCATTATGGGTATTGGAACCAACATTCTAGGTTATAGCCATGATGAAGTAGATGAGGCGGTCATAAGGACGGTTAAGTCGGGTAATATGTCCACATTTAACTGCCCTGAAGAAGTCTATCTAGCCGAGAAATTGGTGGAATTGCATCCTTGGGCAGATATGGTGCGGTTGGCAAGAAGCGGGGGCGAAGCCAATGCTGTGGCTGTTCGAATAGCACGTGCAGCCTCAGGCAAGGACAAAGTAGCTATTTGTGGCTACCATGGTTGGCACGATTGGTACTTATCCGCTAACTTGGGAGATGAGCAAAATTTGGCTGGCCATCTATTGCCTGGCTTAGACCCAGCTGGCGTTCCGCAGGCCTTAAGAGGGACGGTAATACCCTTTAACTACAATAATTATCAGGAACTTCTGAATATAGTGGATACCCACGATGTTGGTGTCATTAAAATGGAAGTATCTCGAAACATGGGCCCTGAAGATAATTTCCTGCAAAAAGTCAGGGACTTAGCAACGGCAAGAAATATCGTACTCATTTTCGATGAATGTACATCCGGATTTAGGCAAACTTTCGGCGGCCTGCATAAGATGTATGGCGTTGAACCCGATATTGCAATGTTTGGTAAGGCGTTGGGGAATGGCTATGCGATAACAGCGATTGTAGGGAGACGATCAGTCATGGAGGCCGCTCAAAAGACTTTTGTAAGCAGCACGTTCTGGACCGAACGAATTGGGCCTACTGCTGCATTGGCAACCCTCAAGGTCATGGAGCGGGAAAGATCGTGGGAAACAATAACACATACTGGGAATCACATTAAAGCGCAATGGCAACAGTTGGCAGATAATCATGGTTTAAAAATATCACAATGGGGCTTGCCTGCACTTGCTGGCTTTAGTTTTGAGAGTCTCAATAATCTGGCATACAAAACATATATCACACAGGAAATGTTAGCTAAAGGCTATTTAGCAGGAAATAGTATATACGTATCTATTGTCCATACACCCGATGTTTTGGCGAAATATTTTGACTTATTGGATGGTATTTTTGCTGATATTCGTCAATTTGAAGATGGACGCGATGTTTTCAAGTTGTTGAATGGTCCCGTATGCCATGGCGGTTTTAAACGCCTAAATTAAAGAGGCAATGGAAAACAAGTATAAAGTGCTTAGTCAACAAGTATTTTCTAATGGCGATTATTCCATTGTGCCAATAAGAATGGAGGATCGGTATGAGATCATGAAGTGGCGGAACGAGCAGATGTACCATTTGCGCCAAAATGAACCACTAATAAAGGAAGAGCAAGACAACTATTTCAGTAATACAATAAGTAACCTTTTTGAAGCAGAAACCCCCAATCAAATTCTTTTTTCTTATACTAAAGAAAATACATGTATTGGCTATGGTGGCTTGGTTCATATAAACTGGGTAGATAAAAATGCAGAATTATCCTTTATTATGGATACTGAAATTGAAGGAACCTCATTTGAAAAGCATTGGTGTATATTCATAAACCTAATAGAAAAGGTAGCATTTCTGGATTTAAAATTTAATAAGATATTTACCTATGCTTTTGATTTACGCCCACATCTTTATTCTGTACTTGTACGTAATGGCTTTGAAGAAGAGGCCCGATTAAAAGAACATTGCCTATTCGACAGCATTTATAGAGACGTTGTTATACACGCAAAGTATAAAAATAAAATTCAATTTCGAGTAGCAGAAATTGATGACTTAACGGTAACATATACTTGGGCATCTAGCCCTATTGTTAGAGAATATGCTCTATCAAAAGGAATTATACCATTTGAAGAACATAAAAATTGGTTTGTTAACAAGATTGCTGATAATAATGCATTCTTTTTAATTGCAACAATTGAAAGCACCCCAATAGGGTTAGTTCGTTTTGATGGCTTAAGCCATCAACAAGTGACTATTAGCTACCTTTTAGACCCTGGCTATCATGGTAAAGGACTAGGGAAACAACTTTTGAGTAGAGGATTATCAAAACTCTACAGAGAGAGGGGAAATATTACTGTCACAGGCTTAGTGCACATAAATAATATTGCTTCAAGGAGAATTTTTGAACAACTATGTTTTCACCAAATTCATGAGAGCGAAGTGCTCTTACGATTCACTAAACAACTATAATAGCTAATATGAGAATACATAATTACCAAATTGATATAAGCAGCAAAGTTTTTATTATCGCAGAACTATCCGCCAACCACAATGGTAGTCTTGAGACGGCAATAGAAACTATACGTGCCGCCAAACGTGCAGGTGCTGATTGCATCAAGTTACAAACCTATACTGCAGATACCATAACTATTGATTCAAACAAGGAAGACTTTATTATCAAAGGGACAATTTGGGAAGGAAAAAATCTATATCAGCTCTATCAAGACGCATACACGCCATGGAATTGGCATGAAGAACTATTTCGCGTTGCTCGCGAAGAAGGCTTAATTTGTTTCAGCAGCCCCTTTGACAAAACGGCAGTCGATTTCTTAGAATCGTTGGACACACCTGCCTATAAAATCGCATCATTCGAAATCACGGATATTCCACTGATTGAATATGTGGCATCGAAAGGTAAGCCAGTCATTATTTCCACAGGAATTGCTACGCATGATGATATTGTTTTAGCACTGGATGCTTGCAATCGAATGGGTAACAACGATATCGCTCTATTGAAGTGCACCTCGAGCTACCCTGCACCAATAGAAGAAGCCAACATGATTATGGTAAAAGATATGGCGGAGCGTTATGGCGTACTGACCGGTTTGTCGGACCATACGATGGGAAGTACCGTACCTGTGGTGGCTACCTGTTTTGGGGCTAAAATCATTGAGAAACATTTCATTCTTGATCGGTCGATTGGAGGCCCAGATGCATCTTTTTCTATGAATGAAGAAGAGTTTACGCAAATGGTGAAAGCAGTTCGCGAAGCAGAAAAAGCGATTGGTGTTGTGGACTATAACTTGACGGATAAACAAGCAAAGGGCAAGGTATTTAGTCGGTCACTTTATGTAGTGAAGGATATCAATGCTGGAGAAATACTAACGGAAGACAATATCAGAAGTATCCGTCCTGGGTTTAGTTTACATCCCAAACATTACACTAAAGTTCTGGGTATGGTGGCCAAATCAGATATGAAAAAAGGGGAACGCTTGCACTTTGATTTGTTGGTTTAAACATGGCCTAAGATGTCCCAAGTGGGAAATAGAAGTGTAGCATTTAATGCAGTTATCATCACCGCTCAAAGGATTGCATCTGCAGTTCTTGGACTAGTCACGACACCGATCATTCTTTCGGTTTTAGGCGTTGAAGATTTCGGCCTTTTTACCCTCATTGTCGGGTTTGTTGCATCTCTTGCCTTTGTTAATTGGAGCCTTTCGTCAACAACGCAACGATATGTTGCCTTCGCGGTAGGCGAGGGCAATATTGAGAATCAAAAAAAGGCATTCAACAATGCCATGATTATCCACATTATTTATGCCACAATTATATGCCTAGCAATCCTATTCTTTGGTGTTTTTTTTATAGACAGATTGCTCAATATTCCTATTGGAAAGGAAACCGTTGCTCGGAACTTGATGTTTATTGTTGCCGCAACCACATTTATATCCATTATTAGCGTTCCATACGAAGGCGTATTACGAGCAGTTGAAAACTTTGTGCTCTATGCGCTATTAAATTTACTCGGATCTATACTAAAATTAGGAATTGCAATTGCATTGCTTTTTTTACCGGCTGGTATAGAAAAATTAGAAGTTTATTCAGGGCTTCTTATGACATCCGCACTCCTGGTTTTGATTGTAAATATGATAGCCAGCAGCCGAAAGTACCCCATTGCCAAACTATCTTTCGGATATTATGACCCTTCGGTACTTAAAAATATGGTGTCATTCATGGGTTGGAATTTATTAGGTTCGTTGGCTATTCTAAGCAGAAATCAGGGCGTGTCCGTATTGTTGAATATATTTTTCGGCGTTATCGTTAATGCCGCTTATGGAATAGCGATGCAGATTAACTCTGCAATGGGGTTACTGACTCAAGGAATAACAGGAGCAATAACGCCCAAAATATTGAAAGGCGCGGGGAACGGGGATACAATAGAAATGGTAAGGAGGATGATACAGATGACTAAATGGGGTATGATTTTTTCCTCTTTTTTTGCACTTGTTTTTTTAAACCAAGCCCAATTCTTGCTGTCAATGTGGTTGAAGGTAGTACCTGAAGGAGCAGTTCTGTTTTCGCAGTTAATTATTTTGTTCAGTATGTCCACATCTTTATCGGGCGGCTTACAGACGATTTTTAATGCCATTGGGAAAGTTCGGGCTTATAATATTTTTGTGAGTACGGTTCTTCTTTTGAACTTACCCATTGCATACTTACTATTTCAATGGGGATACGAAAGCTACTCAATCATGATTGTTGCAATTTGCTTGGAACTATTAGCCATGATGGTACGCCTTGTTCTATTGAAACGATATGTTAACTATTCAATCCTGTCTTACCTTTTTGAGGTATTGGTCAAAACACTTCTGCCTACTTTTGTCGTCTTCCTGTTTTTAAATAGGTTAATTGATTTTGTGCATGATCCATATTCGAAGTTTCTTCTCAATGTGCTAGGTGTGGGACTCGTCCAATCAACCGCAGTATATATTTTGATGCTCAACAAAGATGACAAGCGACAAGTAGGTTTGTTACTTAGCCGGTTCAAAATGAAAAAAAACTTATCATGAAAAACATATTATTTGCCATATATACAGAGTACCAATTGCTCCTTACCATAAATGAGGTATTGACTAAATATACTTCGGATATTTACCAAGTTTCTTTTTTAATAAAGCGTTCAAAAAAGAATGGGCGTTTAAACCAAGAATTAAATTTATTGGCACTACCAATAAAAGTGACTTTTTGGGATCACGACTTGGATGTAAACACTCAGTTACCAACTGCATTAAAGGATATACTAACAGGCCTGACAGAAATCAATTGGGACACTTTTGTCTATTTCCAAGAAGAAGATCCTCTTACCGTTATCCTAGCCACTAACTTTCAAGCAAAAGGTACAAAAAACTACCTTTATCAGGATGGGTTGAAGCCATATAACCCTATGAAGTCAAGATCTTTGGGGCAAATAAAAAGCAATATAAAACAAACAATTTGGCTGTGGAAAAATGGATTCAAAATTGATTCCTTATTTTCTTTCATTTATTGCCATAAATATGCTTTTTTAAATGCTACAAGCAAGGCCTTTTTAACATTTCCCGATTCCTACCAGAATTGGAACAATAAACCAGTTGAGAAAATAGCAGTAATAAAGAATGATCCTTTAAAAAGGAAACTAGAAGAAATTTTCCTTTGGGATGATGCTCTCATAAAGAGAAAAGAAAAGACAATATTTTTTGTTTCTCAATTCATGAGAGACGATGGCACTTTTGAACTTTTGCTGCTAGAATACTTGATAAGCAAGTTCTCAGATTACACCATATTCATCAAATTTCATCCACTGACTTTGCAGTGGGATATACCTTTTGTTGAAAAGGTTAGAGCCCTTGGAAAGATTAATGACATCCAAATTATTGACTCAAAAGTTCCTGCTGAACTGTTCATCATGCAATTGACGGATTCAATTATCATATCCTCAATATCAACTTCTATGTTTTTAGACAATCCGTCATGTCGCTTCTATTACACTTATGAAATTGCAAGAAAGTACATACCTAGATTTGGAAGGTACAATACGATGAATCCAACCTCTCATGTGAAAACGGTACAATCTTTCGAAGAAATTGAGTAAATTCGACCGTATTGCCCAGCATCAAAATAGATTGATGCTAAACTATTTGTTATTGCTCTTTTGGCCTTTTGGTGTGTTGTTTTCTGCCCTGAAAAGAGTGGAACACAAATCATATAGGTTGGTCTTAAGCCTTTTAGGGTTCTATTTAGGATATTCAATGATTATACGAGCCGGAAGTGACGGTAGTCGAATTGGGACAAGGTTCGGTAATAATGTTGGCTATTCTTTAAATGATTTTGTCCAAATCCTTGCGAATACTTACTCTGGAGGTGAAGGTAATCCAGATTTTTACCTAACCAGTATCTCCTTTATAGTATCACGAGTCACCGACAGTCAGCATTTTTATTTTGGCGTTTTAGGGTTTATCTATTTTTATTTTTTCTTTAAATTTTACGGCAGGCTTACGACATATCTCAAGGGGCAAGGCGTAGTCCCCAATTGCAATTACTTGTTGTTGATATTAATATTTGGGATTTGTTTGATATATCCATTCTCTGCAGGCATAAATGCCGTTCGATTTCCATTGGCAACTTTTGTCTATTTGTATGCTGTTATTAGTTTTATAATGTACGAAAAATTTAAGTACATAATTATAGCCATATCAACTTTTTTAATTCACTGGGCTTTTATTCCCATGGTATTGGTACTTTTGTTATTCCTTTTAATTAGAAACATTAGTAAATTATATGTGCTAAATTTTCTACTGGTAATGGTTTTTTCAACAAGCTTTTTCCTAAATAGTAGTGTTGTTAAAGATACCCCCCTTGGAGGAGAAACCATATCGGGCAAATTAGAAATCTATTCCAATGAGCGGTACATTCAGGATAGAGAGGAGCGTTTTGCCAAACTAAACTGGTATATCAGACTAGCAAATTCACTACCTTACTACTTTTCAATCTTAGTGTTGATGCTTACTCAAGTTTCCTCCTTCGCCATAAAACTCAATAAGCAGACCAAGGCATGGTTTATTCTATCTGCGCTATTTATAATAATTAGTTTCGTCATCGGTGGGGAGGCAGATCCAATCAATAATCGATATACTAAAATATCCTTTATGTCATCTGTGATCTATTTAGCCTTTCTTTATGTAGGAAATCCTAAAAGTAAACTAGTGAAGGCATTGATGACTGTTTATATCCCAATTGCCTTATTTCAGTTTTACACGGTTCTTCGGACAGACTTCGAAGTATTTAACTTTGTTACCTATTTTGGCAACATATTCGTTTGCTGGGCAGCAGAAGACTTGAAGCCTATTATCGACATTATCAAATAGTTCGATTTTGAATTATTTCTACAAAAAATGTACGGTGAGGTTGAATCACTAAACTAAAATTGTATCATGGATGTATTAAAATTAATTGGCAGAAACGAGACATTATTCGAAGATGATCTCGTTGCTTTTGAGCAAATAATAAGCAAAGAAGTTAAATACTCTAAATTTTTAGTTTTGGGTGGTGCAGGGTCAATAGGCCAGGCCGTAGTAAAAGAAATATTTAAGCGAAACCCCAAAAAACTTCATGTAATAGATATTAGTGAAAATAACTTGGTCGAGTTGGTTAGAGACATCAGAAGCTCCCTTGGCTACATCAACGGGGACTTTAAAACGTATGCTTTAGATATCGGATCTTGGCAGTATGACGCTTTCACTGAAC
Source organism: uncultured Bacteroidota bacterium (assembly GCA_903905445.1). Taxonomy (GTDB): domain Bacteria; phylum Bacteroidota; class Bacteroidia; order Chitinophagales; family Saprospiraceae; genus M3007. The sequence goes on along the minus strand of CAIVGO010000680.1, from coordinate 7,829 downwards.
AAGATGGCGAATATGACTACGTTTTAAACTTGAGTGCGCTCAAACACGTAAGAAGCGAAAAAGACCCATTTACGTTGATGCGAATGATTGATGTTAATATATTTAATACGATTAAAACGGTAAGGCAAGCAAAGGACAAAGGCTGTAAGAAATATTTTGCGGTATCCACAGATAAGGCAGCCAACCCTGTCAATATGATGGGAGCTTCGAAGCGGATCATGGAACTTTTTCTTATGAGAGAAAGCGAAAGTATTTCAATATCAACTGCCAGGTTTGCCAATGTTGCTTTCTCAGATGGCTCACTACTTTTCGGATTTAATCAACGCATTCAAAAGAAACAGCCGATTGTTGCCCCCAATGATGTGAAGCGATATTTTGTCACCCCGGAAGAAGCAGGGCAATTATGCCTATTTTCTTGCATTTTGGGTGAAAACAGAGATATATTTTTTCCAAAACTCAGTGAGGCGCTCCACCTCATCACTTTCTCAGATATCGCAGTAAAGTTTTTAGCAGATCTAGAATACGAGCCATATATCTGTTCCTCAGAAGAGGAAGCAAGAGATCTAATGTCCGAGATGATTCCACTGCGTAAATGGCCTTGTTTGTTTTCAACTTCTGATACAACGGGAGAAAAAGACTTTGAGGAGTTCTTCATGACACACGAAAAGTTAGACTTAGATAGATTCACCGGCTTAGGAATTGTGAAATCAAATCTAAACTTTAACGAGGCAAAACTAGAGGATTTTGAACTAAAAGTGGCCTCGTTTAAGTCTGGTGAATATTGGGACAAACCATCTATCGTATCCCTGTTCAAGGAATTACTTCCCTCTTTTGACCATATGGAGGTAGGTAAATATTTGGATGGAAAAATGTAGTCAATTACTCATTTCAACACCATAAAGTTGTGAATAGTGAATAAAAGAGCAATAATTTTAGCAGGAGGAAAAGGAACTCGGCTTCGGCCATATACCATGACATTACCTAAGCCATTGGTGCCATTAGGAGATAAGCCCATTTTGGAGATTATTATCAACCAATTGCGAAAATCTGGCTTCAACCACGTGACAATTACCGTTAACCACATGGCGGACATCATTAAAGCGTTTTTTGGGGATGGAAGTAAATGGGGCATAACAATAGACTACACGCTGGAAGACAAAGCGCTCAGTACCATGGGGCCCCTTACATTGGTTAAAGATTTACCGGATAATTTCTTGGTAATGAATGGCGATGTCTTGACTGATCTTGATTTTGGCTCATTTTATGATAATCATATACGGAACCAGTCTTTATTCACAATAGGCGCTCATCGTAGAAAAGAAAGAATAGATTATGGATTGCTGCATATAGATGAAAAGCAGTTACTGACACAATTTGAAGAAAAACCTGACTATGATTTTCTGGTAAGTATGGGTATTTACATGGCAAACAAAGCCATTTTGAACCATATTCCTTCGGACACTTTTTTCGGATTTGATCACCTAATGTATGAATTGCTGGGGATAAAAAAGGCTGTTAAAGTCATGGAATATGATGGATATTGGTTAGACATTGGAAGGCCATCGGATTATGAAATTGCTACCCAAAAAATAAACGACCCCGCTTTTACACTATGAAAAATATATGTATCACCGGAAGTAGTGGCTTTTTAGGCCAGCATTTGGTGCGCCACTTAAGAAGTGAGGGTTATGCATTGACCGAAATTACAAGAACCAATGGCCTTGATATATGTGATTGGGCTACTGTAAGTGGCCTCAAACCTTGTGATGTTATCGTTCATTTAGCGGCAAAAACATTTGTTCCAGATTCGTTTGATAATCCGAAGGCATTCTACACAACAAACCTTCTGGCGACGATCAACGCCATGGAGTTAGCTAGACAGTGGAATGCTAGAACCATATTCATAAGTTCGTATTTTTATGGCCCCCCAAAATATTTGCCTGTGGATGAAACCCATCAGATACACCCCCATAACCCATACGCACAAACTAAATTGATATCTGAACAGATTATAGAAGGCTATTGTAGGGATTTTAAAATCTCCGCTATTGCATTACGGTTATTCAATCTTTATGGACCAGGGCAAGATGACTCATTCCTCATTCCAACCATTCTAAATCAAGTAAATTCCGGCCACGTTGAATTAAAAGATCCACGACCGAAAAGGGATTTTATTCACGTTTTTGATGTCGTCAGTGCCATTCAGGCTGCGATTGAGTCAACCATGATAGGTGAAAACTTTCAGGTTATGAATCTGGGAAGTGGCAAGTCTTATTCGGTTGAAGAAATTGTCAATATTTTTTCAAATCAATCGTCTGTCCCATTTACCGTACATTACTCTAATGAGTACCGCCAAGGAGAAGTCCTTGATTCAGTTTCAAATAACTCAATGGTTGAACACTTTTTAAATTGGAAACCTACGGTCTCTATGGTAGAGGGTATTAAAACCTTACTACAATAACCGACTGATATGAAGAAACAACTGAAACGCATTAAGAAAAACTTAATCAACATACCCGGTTGGGTAACCTCCAAAAAAATAGTCGTCATTGAATCCGACGACTGGGGAAGCGTGTCAATGCCTTCTCTGGAGGCCTATAACCGGCTGCTTTCATCTGGCGTACCAGTTGATAAGAGCTCATTCACACAATTCGATTCACTCGAAAGTGAAGAGGATTTGAACGAATTGTTTAATATTTTAACTAAATACAAAGACTTTAAAGGCAATCACCCCTGCATAACCGCTTGCGCTGTTGTGGCTAATCCTGATTTTGATAAAATTAAGGCTTCTGATTTTCAAGAGTATCATTATGAGCCAATTACGGACACGTACAACCGCTACCCCCATCATGCCAGATCATTCGAGATATGGAAGCAGGGAATGGAAGCACACTTACTATGGCCGCAATTTCATGGACGGGAACACCTGAATCCGAGGGAGTGGTTGAAGGCACTTCAATCTGGAGACAAGTTTGAGCGATTGGTTTTTGATGAACATGCTTTGTTAGCAGTTACGGAACAACTAACATCAAAACGTTTTATGGGATACCTTGCCGCATTTGATTTTGAATCCGAAGAAGATTTTAGTACATTCGAACAAGTAGTCAGGGAGGGCCAAGCACTGTTTGAAACACTTTTTGGCTTCAAATCAATTTCTTTTGTCGCACCTACGGGTATTAGGAGCGATAGACTTGATGCGTTGCTCGTCCAACAAGGAATCAAGTACCATCAAGTAGGTCAACAATTTTTGCCTTACAGTGAAGCGCGGTTCGCTATAAGGAATCGTTTGATGGGGTCAGTAAACAAGTATGGTCAATTGTATTGGAGACGCAATGGTATGTTCGAACCAAGCCGAGACTGGAACTTTGACTGGGTAGGGAGCGTCATGGAAGAGATGAGGTATGCCTTTAGGTGGGGCAAGCCCTATGTTATAAGCTCTCATCGCGTCAATTATATTGGGGATATAGTCAAACAAAACCGGGAAGTTACCCTCGCGTTGCTCGACAGGCTGTTGGAAAAAACTATAGCGACATACCCAGATGTCGAGTTTATGTCAAGCGATCAACTGGGCGAGGAGATGAAAGCGAACCCTCGTTTTTTCCTAAGATTAGCCCCAACTACTTTTTACTATGATAAAAAATACAGCACCAATAAAATATGAAGTTTATTAGGCTGGTATTGTATTATTTATTTTTTCGAAACCTTCCCGGACCAACCTTCCCATATATGGGCCCCTTTTTTGAATGGTTGCGGTATAGACTATGCCGAGGGATTTTTAAATCCTGTGGAAAGAAAGTAAATATTGCTACCAACGCCAAATTTGGAAATGGTTATAAGATAGAAATAGGAGACTACTCGGGGATAGGGATGAATTGTAAGGTACCCAGTGACATTTTTATTGGAAACTATGTAATGATGGGACCTAATGTAACCATATACAACGCGAAACATAATTATGATAGAACAGATATCCCCATGCTAATGCAAGGCGTTTCCATTTCCGAACGCACCATCATAGAAGATGATGTATGGATTGGTGGTCATGTGATTATTTTACCAGGGCGAATAATTAAAAAAGGTACTATAATAGGTGCCGGTTCTGTAGTGACAAAAGACTTCCCTGAATACAGCATCATCGGAGGAAATCCGGCTAAGTTGATTGGTACAAGAAAACAGGTATAAACATTGAAACTGCAATCCGTCATCATTCAAAATGTTGTTAATGCGTTGGCTACAAAAACGACTAAAAAAATAGTTGTTATTGAATCCGACGATTGGGGGGCAATCAGGATGCCTTCCAAGGAGACATACAATGCGTTACTTTCAAAGCGTATCATTTCTGAAACGGATCCTTTTGCAAAATTCGACTGCCTAGAACGAGAGGATGACCTAATTGGCCTTTTTGAGGTATTGACCAGTGTGCAAGATAGCCAAGGGCAAGCAGCAAAAATGACTGCCAACTGCATAATGGCCAACCCGGATTTTGCTAAAATACAAGAAGCCAACTTTGAAGCCTATTATTTTGAATCCGTGGTCGATACGTTTGCAAATCATACTAAGCACGGCGATTGTCTTTGGCTATGGAACGAAGGATATAGGAAAAACATCTTTATTCCCCAGTTACATGGGAGGGAACACGTAAATGTTGGGTTATGGCTTGCAGCTTTACAAGACAAGGATAACGCCTTCTTGGAAGCATTTACTCATCAAACCTATGCCATAAATAACCAAGTAGCTGCATCACTCGGATGGAGTAAGAAAAAGATGGAGTATAATCCCGCTGAATCTGTCATGGAGGGGGCATTAATGTTCGAGGCATTATTCGGAAAGTCATCTGCTACTTTCATTGCACCCAACTATACTTGGGATCGCTCTATTGAGCATGCCTTGTATGAATCTAATATCATGTGCTTGCAAGGGTCTAAAAAACAAAACATACCCGCTTTAGACTCTGCAAGTGTAAAGCAAAGGTACCACTATCTAGGGCAAAAGAATAAAAGAGAACAAATCTATTTGGTTCGGAATTGTTTGTTTGAACCAAGTGTTTCTGATAAGGTAGACTATCTTAATCTTTGCTTATCTCAAATAAAAAATGCTTTCCTTTGGAAAGCCCCAGCCATTATTTGTAGCCATCGGTTAAATTTCATGGGCTACATGGATGCTGCGAACCGTGATAGAAATCTATTGTTGTTACAGCAATTACTGAAATCTATCGTGAAATATTGGCCAGATGTTGTATTTATGTCAACAGTAGATCTTTTAGAGGAACTACACCAACCAAAAAATAGTGGACTCCAATCCTAAAACAAAAAAAATACTGATTGTATGCCCTTCGTTTCATCTTGGGGGAATTGAGCGATCATTATCCAATCTAGCCAATTTCTTTGTCACTCAGGGAATCGATGTAGTATTCGTATCTCTATTGGCTGGTACTGCATTTTTTAAATTAGACCAGCATATCAAGGTAGTGTCACCCCGCTTCAGACGAAATGGAAACTTGTTTAAATTAATTCTTTATCGGTTGCGCTTAATTTTTTTCCTCCGCAAGCAAATTAAAGAAAGCAAACCCGATGTAATACTCTCACTATCAGATACCTTTAATGCCATTGCCATCTTAGCTAACATCAGGTTGGGCATAAGAATATTTATAGGGGACGTAACCAAGCCCGACCGAAAATTCAAATACAGCACTGTGTTGGCAAAAAAATACCTGTATCCCCTTTGCACAGGGTTTGTTGCACAAACACAGCAGGCCGCCAGATATTACCAACAAAAGTTCAATCAAAAACTTAATATAAGAGTCATTAACGGTGCCGTAAAAGAAATGAAACTTCATCCTGATATCGTCCGACAACAACTCATCATTGTAGTTGGACGATTAGCTTATGAAAAAGGCCAAGACAGGATGATAGATATATTTGAGCGGATTAAAGAAAAGAATGGATGGACGCTAGCTTTTACGGCTGATGGTCCAATACGGTCAAAACTGGAGGAGTTAATAGTAGCCAAGGAGCTATCCAATCAGGTGAAATTATTGGGGCAAGTAGATGACTTGGATAAACTATATGCTACTGCTTCTATTTTTGCGATGCCTAGTCGGATGGAAGGATTTCCAAATGCCTTGTGCGAAGCCATGGCGGCTGGTTTGCCCTGTATTGCATTTAATAGTTTCCCTGTCGATGAGATTATAGTCGACGGGGTAGATGGCTATATTGTACAAGATGGTAATATAGATGCATTCGCAGCCATATTGGAACAACTCATGAACAATCCGAAGGAGCGACAGGACATAGGCCAGCGTGCGAAGGCTATTTCAAACCGATTAAGCATTGAGACAATTGGGAATAATTTTTTAGAATTTTTTAACTCATAAGGTATAATGCTCTTTAATTCGCTTGCTTTTGCTGTATTTTTTCCGCTCGTTGCACTGGTTTACTTCGTAACCCCTCATAGGTTTAGGTGGCTCTTCTTATTATTAGCCAGCTATTATTTTTACATGAACTGGAAACCCATTTATGCCTTATTGCTTTTTTCTACAACACTGGTCACATGGTTATGTGGACTTTTGTTGCAGGCAACTGAAAATATACGCACCAAAAAGATTTACTTGGCTATAAGTTTACTGATCAATTTTTCAACTTTATTTATCTATAAGTATTTCAACTTTATAAATTCAATAATATATGAAGGATTGCACTATCTCGGTATCAGATGGGAAGTTCCTAATTTAGATTTACTACTTCCAGTAGGCATATCTTTTTTTACATTTCAGGCGGTTGGATATACTATAGATGTTTATAATGGAAACATTAAAGCGGAGCGGCATTTTGGAATTTATGCACTTTTCATTTCTTTTTTTCCACAACTGGCGGCGGGGCCAATTGCACGCGCAGCAAATTTAATACCTCAATTTCATGAAATAAAACGATTTACCACTGATAACTTTTCATCCGGATTCAAGATGATGTTATGGGGCTTTTTTCTCAAGCTTGTAGTCGCGGATAGATTGGGAGGGTATGTAGATGCTGTTTTCAATAATGTTGACCACCATAATGGATCCTCTGTTTTGCTAGCTTCTGTTTTTTTGCATTCCAAATCTATGGGGATTTTGCAGGATATTCCCTTATTGCGATAGGTACGGCTAAAATTTTAGGGTTTAACCTGATGACAAATTTTAATAATCCTTACTTTTCCTCCAATATGGCTAATTTTTGGAGTCGATGGCACATTTCATTATCAACATGGTTCAAAGACTATTTATACATCCCCTTGGGGGGAAATAGGGTTTCTGTCCTGCGGAATTATCTCAATATTTTTGTAACATTTTTGGTGAGTGGAATATGGCATGGCGCTAATTTTACTTTCGTGATTTGGGGTGGGCTACATGGGCTGTATTTAATGGTTGAAAAATATTTGGGTATCCATAAAAGTAAGACAAGAAGCAAATTAAGCATTGGAAATATTATTATGGTTGTGGTAACATTTATCTTGGTTGACTTCGCATGGATATTTTTCAGAGCGAATAGTGTTCAGGAAGCAATACTCATAGTATCCAAAATTTTCACAGATGCCAATTCCCCTCTATTCATAAAATGGGATGTTTTTTTCGCTGCAGGTATAGCTCTATCTATTTTGTTTACGAAAGAGTTCATAGAAGAATTTTTTCCTACAAAATTCTCATTGTTGTAGGCTTTGTTGCATAGATCCCCTTGACCCAATAACCATCTTTTGAAAAAAGAGCCAGGAAGTGTAATTTTGAGTTGCAAAACAATAAACAACACCCTCCCAGCTCATGGCAAAAATAGACACTTTAACGGACACAAACAAGC
>CAIVGO010000679.1 GCA_903905445.1 uncultured Bacteroidota bacterium | reverse complement strand
GTTTCAAACAAACCCACATGCATGCGGGAATTAATCTGAAAACTCAGGTAATGCATCGCCGCGTATTTTTTGGGCAAGCGCTGATCGCCTAAGCCGCCTTTTTCGCGGAGATTGGGCGTGAGCTCCATGAAAATATTCTGGTAATGAAATTTCCATACCCGGGTATTTAATTTCAAATAGAACGCCGGGTTGCCCACATCCGACAACAGCAGCGAGCGGTAACCATTGCCAATAAAATGCCGTCCGTGTCCCAATTGAATGCCCACATGTTTCGACATTTGGTACGACAAATAAGCCGTGGCAACATTGAAATCGTAGCCATTTTGAATGTTACCAAAACGCGGTTTATAACTTTTATAAAAACCGGCACCCGGCAAGGAGCGGTATTGTGATACCCAAGTGTTGACATAATCGGGATAACGCGCCTGACTTTCCACCAAATTGGTATAGAAAAACAATTTGCGGTCTACTTCACCGCGTATTTCTAGGCCGCGCTGATTTTCAAACAACACACCGTTATCGTCTTGCTGCAGCCCGCCACTCAGGTTGAGCATGGGGTTGACCCTTAATTTAAAATCGGGCGTATTTACCTCAAAAAAATTGGCCGGGCTGGCGTAAAAGTACCGCAACAGATTCCGTTTGTTTTTACACAACAAGCGGTTTGTATCGGGTGCCCATTCGTTGTTGTCATTGAGTAAATAGGCAAGGTCGGTGCGGTCGAGTTTGGTTAAACGGGTTTGGCTCGTATCCACTGCCAAGGCAAAAAGGGCGGCATCTTTGCGTACAATCGACTTTATTTCAGGCCGAATTTCGCCAGAGAGGCCACTTTTGATCTGCAAACGATCCAGGATATGGTAACTGGGCGATCCTAAAGGTATACCGCTTGATTGTGCGACCACGGGCAGGCGCAGGCATAGCAAGGCGGCAAGAAGACATAGAAAGGGTACATTTCGAAGCATAAGAAGCGTATTAAACCGGGTAAATTAAGGTTGATGCAACAAATCCAGGTAAACGGATTGCCAGGACTGCCAAAAGTAATCGTTCAAGGAAGAATTGTGCCAAAGAAAAACAAATTCTCCGTCATATTGCTTGACCGTTTTACGCAATTGAAGTAATTGTGCACCTGCGGTTTCGGGTGATAAATGTTGGTAAAGCCCCAAACTGACCTCCATGGCGATCAGCGGTTTTTCCCATAATTGCAGGGTTTTGCGCTGTACAACATCAAAAACAGGGAAACTATAGCATACCCCGCAGCGAAATCCGGGCATTTCCGGATAACCCATGGAACTATCCCACTGCATGCCCGCCCGGTCCCAGCGCGCCCAGGTATCGGGTGTTTGGAAGCGCAAATAATGCTGTCTGCCTGTATTAATTTTTTGCTTTACACAAGCTTGCAGGGAATCCAACTCCTGCTGAAACTTGTCGGGCGACTCCAACGATTCGTACGATGGGTGAAAACCGATCACATGTCCGCGGGCTTCAATGCGCCCAATCAGGTTTTGCACAAACGGATGTTGCAGCGGATAATAACAATCGGAATTGCTGGATCGATCGCCCATAAAATTGAAATGGGAAACCAGCCCGGCTTGTTCGCTGTGCATCATCAACCAATCAAATGTATCAAACGGGTCTTTTTGGAAGTGTTGGAGCCAAAACTGTGTTTCTTTTAGATTACCGCGTTTTAAAATACTGCCCGCCAGGGTACGGAGGCGATCCGTTTGTTTCCACCACAACAAGGGATGGTCAACATCATGCGACACCAGGATGCTATACTGGCGTTTTTTGCGTGCACCTTGGTAACCAAGCCGTACTAGCATGTTCCACACCAATTCCAGGTATTCATGTACGATGGGGCGGTGCAAAAATCCCATTTGGCAGGCTAAACTTGCCTGGGCTGGAAACCGTCCGTGCTGGTCGCGCACGCTTGATTGTTGTTCTTCCCAGCGACTCAGCATAAAAAAGGCAGAAGCCAGTACATCCAATCCGCAATAAATGCGATTTTCGGAAACCTCGAATTGATTCGTTCCGCCGATGACCGGCAACTGCACACCTATATTATATGGATCCTCCAGCCAGCAGTTTTGCGCCAGGGTACTGATCGGTGTGCCTGGTTGGAATGCCAGAAAAGTATCCGGCAGGTGTATTTCGGTCCCGTTCGGTAGTTGAAGGATGTGGTGATTTAACCCTGCTGCTACTTCCAGCTGACAGGGGATGCCCAGGAAGGTTTGAAATAAAACCAGGCAGGTATATTGCTTTTCGGCAAAACAGCAAGCATTTGTGCGTATTCGCAACATGGTGGCGCTAAAATGTTGCTGCAAAAATCTCAAAAAATACAGAATGTCACGCACAATCTTTTTCGATGCCATTTAATAAGCTGACAGCGCTATCTTTGCCGCGTTAAACAAAATTACATGAAACATACGATTACAATTTTTTGTTTGGGACTGATGCCGTTTTTGGCGATGGCCCAATTTGGCGCAGTACGGGGAAATGTGTTCGACAAAGAAACGGCCCAGCCAGTGAGTTTTGCAACCGTGCAAGTGCAAGGCCAGAACCGGGGAACCACTACTGATATCAATGGTTTTTTTACCATACCCAACATTCCTGAAGGCAGCCAGAACCTGGTTGTTTCGTATTTGGGATACGACAGCACGATCATTTCGGTAACGATTAAGAAAAATGAGATTGCTTACCAAACCATCTATTTGGTAGAAAGTGGCAATAAACTGGGCGAAATTGTGGTGAGTGGCAAAAAAGCGCAAGCCAAATCGGAGGTGCAGATTTCCAAACTTTCGGTTACGCCCAAGCAAATCCGCTCCCTGCCTTCTGCGGGTGGACAGCCCGATATTGCCCAATACCTGACCGTATTGCCGGGCGTTATTTTTACGGGCGACCAAGGTGGTCAATTGTACATTCGCGGCGGTTCTCCGGTACAAAACCGGATTTTGCTCGATGGTATGACCATTTACAATCCGTTCCACAGCATTGGTTTCTTTTCGGTGTTTGAAACAGAGATCATTCGCAACGTGGACGTACTGACGGGCGGATTTAATGCCGATTATGGTGGCCGTATCTCCGCGGTGGTGGATGTAAAAACCCGCGAAGGCAACCGGAAGCGCTTGTCGGGATTGGTTTCAGCCAGCCCTTTCCAGGCCAAGGCACTCATCGAAGGACCCATTATTCCTTTGAAGGGAGAAGGCGGAAGCAGCATTTCATTTATCCTGACCGGCAAAAAAGCCTTGATTAATCAGGTAGACAGCAAACTGTACCCTTATGTGAACGATACCACCGGTATTCCATTCGATTACCAGGATTTGTACGGTAAAGTTTCCTTGATGACGGGCAATGGCAGTAAAATCAACTTTTTCGGCTTTAATTATACCGATAATGTGAAATTTCCGATCACGGAGTTTGGCTGGAACAGCAGTGGTGGCGGCTTGGATTTTACTTTGATTCCAACCAACTCCAGCACGATCATCGACGGTAAATTTACGTTTTCGAATTACGACTCCCGCATTGATGAGTCAGACCGCAAACCCCGCACCAGTGGCATTTCGGGTTACTACGGCGGCTTGACCTTCACCAATTTTGGCCGCAATTCGGAGTTTCGGTATGGCCTGGAATTAACGGGTTTTGAAACCAAATTCCAGTTTACCAATTTCAAAGGCATTACGATTGACCAAAACCAAAATACCACCGAAATCGCTGGTTTTTTGAAAGGCAAATACAAATGGGGCGGCCTGGTGGTTGAGCCTGGCTTCCGTATCCAATACTATCAGTCGCTCAGCGACATCTCGTATGAGCCGCGTTTGGGGATGAAATACAACCTGACCGACAACATCCGGGTAAAAGCCGCTGGGGGCGTGTATTCACAGAACCTGCTTTCTACCATCAATGAGCGCGATGTGGTAAACTTGTTCGTGGGCTTTCTGTCCGGTCCGGATGAAAGTATTTACAAAAAAGGTTCTACCAACGAATTTACCGACAACAAACTGCAAAAAGCCTTGCACGGGGTGTTTGGTTTCGAGTTTGATTTGGCCGATAATATTGACTTAAACGTAGAGGGTTATTACAAAAAATTCAATCAACTCATTGCGCTTAATCGTTTCAAGGAGCAATTGTCCGATAAAAACTATTTTGTAGAAACAGGCGATGCCCGGGGGGTAGACGTTACCTTGAAATATGAAGGCAAACGTTCCTATGTTTGGTTGGCTTATTCTTTGGGTAAAGTTACCCGCGATGATGGCCAGCAGGTTTATCCGCCGGTATTCGACCGTCGCCACAATATGAACATTGTTGCCACCTACCAGTTGGGTGACTTGAAGCACCCGATCGAAATTGGTGCGCGTTGGAACCTGGGTTCTGGTTTCCCATTCACCCAAACCCAGGGCTTTTACACCAATTACCCATTGAGCGGGGTTGGCGACGATATAACCAGCGGCAATGCGGATTTGGGCATTATTTATTCCGATACCCGCAACGGCGGTCGATTGCCGTATTACCATCGCCTCGATTTGTCGGTAAAACGGATGTTTGAATTCGGCAAACGCATCAAAATGGAAGTGACGGCTTCTTGTACCAACGTGTATGACCGTCCGAACATTTTCTATTTCGACCGCGTGCGGTACAGCCGGGTAAATCAGTTGCCGATTATTCCGAGTTTGAGTGCTACTTTTCAGTTTTAGGTTAAATGGTACTGCTGCTGGTTTTTAGGCATATTGGCCTGGAAACCAGCAGTTTGTTTTAATGCCTTTTTGAATTCTTACAAGATGGAACCCATAAAATTAACCCAATACTCGCATGGCGCTGGCTGTGGCTGCAAAATTGCCCCCAGTGTGCTCGATGATATCCTTCAATCGCACCATGCCCTCCCTTTTTCTTTTCCAAACCTGCTTGTGGGAAATGATACCCGCGATGATGCTGCGGTATTTGACCTGGGCGATGGTACGGCCATTGTGAGCACCACCGATTTTTTCATGCCGATTGTAGATGATGCCGAAGATTTTGGGCGTATCGCATCGGTCAATGCCATCAGTGATATTTATGCCATGGGTGGCACGCCGATGTTGGCGATCGCGATCCTGGGTTGGCCGATCAACACCTTGCCTGCTTCAGTTGCAAATCAAGTCATTGAAGGTGCGCGCAAGGCTTGTGCAGATGCGGGCATTCCGTTGGCGGGTGGACATAG